>CAMVBO010000126.1 GCA_947165745.1 uncultured Clostridia bacterium
GAAAGCTGCCGGATTACACCCGCGGCGAGGAGATCACCAACATGGTCACCCACATCGTGGGCGGCGCGCTGGGCATCCTGGCGCTGGTGCTCTGCCCCATCGCCGGCGTCCGCCATCACAGCGCATGGGCTGTCGTCAGCGGCGTCATCTACGGCACGTGCATGCTGACGCTGTATGCCATCTCCAGCGTCTACCACGGCTTGAGCCCACGGCTGTTCGGCAAGCGGGTGATGCAGGTTCTGGACCACTGCAGCATCTTCGCGCTGATCGCTGGCACCTATACGCCCATCGCCCTGTGCAAGATCCGGGCGGAGGACCCGGCCCTGGGCTGGACGATCTTCGGGGTGATCTGGGCGCTGGCGGCGGTGGGCATCACACTGAACGCCATCGACCTGAAAAAGTATGATCGCTTTTCCCAGACCTGCTACCTGCTGATGGGCTGGTGCATCGTGTTCAAAATCGGCATGGTGCGGCGGTTGATCGGCGAGGCGGGTTTCTGGCTGCTGCTGTCCGGCGGGCTGGCCTATACGGTCGGCGCGGCCCTCTACGCCATCGGCAGAAAGCGCCGCTACGCCCACTCCGCCTTCCATGTGTTCGTGGTGATCGGAAGCCTGCTGCACTTCCTGTGCATATTGCTGTATGTGCTGTGATGCCGCCCGCTTACGGCGTTCCGTCCACTGATCGAGCCGACGATATAGAGAAGAACCGAGGCGTTGCCCCGGTTCTTTGTGTTATTTGTATATCGCCTTTCTGATCGGCCATGCCAGCAAGGAGGCGGCCACGATCTTGATGGCGTCGCCCGGCAGGAAGGGCACCACGCACATGCCCATGGACGCGGCCAGCGTGTTTTTGGTCTGTATCATAAACCAGGCCGTGCCGATGATGTAGAGCGCGGCGGTGCCGATCACCATGAACAGGGGCAGCTTCCATTTGGTCTGGGCCTCTGTCTGGCCGGGCTTCACGCCAAAGCCCGTGATCCACGCGCAGGGCAGGTATCCGATCAGATAGCCGCCGGTGACGCCGATCAGCTTCTGCAGGCCGCCGGAGAAGCCGGAGAACACCGGCACGCCCACCAGGCCGATGAGCAGATAGATGGTCACGGCCAGCGGGCCGCGCTTTGCGCCCAGAACAGCGCCCGCCAGGTACACGGCGAAGGACGCCAGGGACAGCGGTATGGGTCCGATGGCGATGCTCAGCGGCCCGGCCACACAGATCAGCGCCGCCATCACCGCGATGATGGTCATGTCTTTGGTCTTCATATTCATATTGCTTTCCCTCTAATTCAGTTTAAGACTGATCTCCCCGGAACCCACCCGGCTGACGCCGCTTGCCGTGCGGATCACCAGGCGGCCCGCGTCGTCAATGTCGATCGCGTGGGCCTCGTAGCGCTCGTCGCCCCGGATCACCGTCACGTCACGGCCGATCACGTTGGAGCGCGACCGGCTCTCGGCCATGAACGCCCCGGTCTCCAGCTGGCCGTAAAGAGCCTCCAGCTGGTTTGAAATCTCCGCGATCAGGCGGCTTCGGGACAAGGGATGGCCGCACTCATTCTCGATGGAAGTGGCGATGAATGCCAGCTCCGGCGGGAATTCCATCTTTGTGACGTTGATACCGATGCCCAGCACGGCATACTCCAGCCCGCCGGTCTCAAAGTCCATGCTGGCCTCGCAGAGGATGCCGCAGACCTTGCGATCGTTGATATACAGGTCGTTGACCCACTTGATCTTCACGTCCACGTCGGCCAGCGTTTCGATGGCCCGGGCCACCGCCACCGCTGCCATGCTGGTGATCATCACGGCTTTCTCCGCCAGCATCTGCGGGCGCAGCACATAGGTGATGTACACCCCGGAGTGCTCCGGCGAGAAGAAGGAGCGGCCCATGCGGCCCTTGCCGCCGGATTGGCTCTCTGTGATCACCAGATAGCCGTGGGGCGCGCCGCTGGCCGCCAGCGCCTTGGCCCGGTTGTTGCTGGAATCCAGCAGCGGGTGGATCTCCATCCGCGCGCCGATGGTCTGTGCCGTGAGATACTTTTCAATCTCCGGCTGGCTGATGCGATTGGGCACGCCGGTAAGCCGATAGCCCCGGTTCGTGGCCGCCTCGATCTCATATCCCTCCTGGCGCAGCTGTTCGATGGCCTTCCAGACGGAATTGCGACTGACCCCCAGCCGCCGGGCTAGGCGCTCGCCGGAAAGCGCCGCGCTCTCGCCCATCAGGGTCCTGAGCACCTCATTCTTCGTGGACATGGTAAAACCTCCGCATGCGTTGATGGTATCGTAGCACGCGGAGGTTTTTATGTCAACTTGTATGTGTTAAGAGGGTGACAATTATCGATTCTCCAGTCTCCTGTCCCTCTCCCTCTTCGAGAAGATGCACCCGCAGTAGTCCTGGCGGTACAGGCCGTAGAGGGCGGACAGCTCGCAGGAGCGCTTGTAGCCGTTCTTCTTCTTGAAGTCGCTGGGCAGCCAGCGAACGCCGAACTGCTCGCCCAGCTCCATGCCGATGGCGTTGAGCAGCTGGGCGTCCTTCAGGGGGCTGATGGTCAGCGTGGTGGTGAACCAGTCGCTGCCCCGCTCCCTGGCCAGCTTCGCCGCCGCGCCCAGTCGCATGCGGAAACAGCGCTTGCAGCGTTCGCCGCCCTCTGGCACATCCTCCAGCCCCTTGCACATGGCCAGAAACGCATCGGCGTCCCAGTCTCCCACGATGACGCGCAGGGCGTTTTCGTGGGGCATCGCCGCCACCAGGCGGTTCAACTCCTCCACCCGGCGGTCAAACTCCTCCCGGGGCTGGATGTTGGGATTGTAGTAAAAGATATCGATATCAAAGGCCGCCGTCAGCGCCTCCAGCACATAGCTGGAGCAGGGCGCGCAGCAGCTGTGCAGCAAAAGACGCGGCCTGGCGCCGGATTCGGCGATCCGGGCCAGCTCGCGCTCCATCAAAATCTGGTAATTCTGCTTCATAGCTCCGCCTCTTCCACGCCGTAGTCGAAGGGCGCGGCGTCAGCGGTTCTTGGAATGACGATGCGCACGGCGCTGTGCAGGTTTTCCATGATCACGGAGTCGGTTGCCGACTCCCGCTCGCCGTCCAGCGTCCACTCCACCGGGTTTTCGCATTCCACATGGATGTTGCCAGCGGAGAAGAAGTGGATCATGTCGTTGGGCACGTTCTGGGTGGTCAGGCCCACCAGGATGCTGCTCAGCTGGGCGGGCGTGGTGGGATTGCGCACCAGCGTCACCTCAAACTTGCCGTCGTTCAGCGCCACCATCTGGCTGTCCAGCTTCAGTATGCCGCCCACGGAAGTGGAATTCGTGACAGAGCAGAACAGAAAGTCGTCCTCCAGGGCCACGTCCCCCGCCGTGACGCGCATGTGAATGGGACGGATGGTGCTCAGATCCTTTACGCCCTCCAGGATGTATGCCACGTGGCCCAGCAGGTTCTTGGCGACCTGGGGCGTGGAATAGGAGGCCTTTGCAAAGGCCCCGCAGGTGGCGGTGTAGACGAAATTCCGGCCGTTGAAGGCCCCGATGTCGATGGACTGGGCGCGGCCCTCCACGATGTCCCTGGCCGCCTGGATCACGTCGCCGGACAGGCCGATGGACGAAGCGTAGTCGTTGGTGGTGCCGCAGGGAATGTAGCCCAGCGGGCAGTGGACACCAGCCTTCAGCATGCCGGCGATGGTCTCGTTCAGCGTGCCATCGCCCCCGGCGCAGACGATCATGCTGTAGCTGTGATGGCCGTGCTCGGCGAGGAAATCCGTGGCTTCACCGCTCTTGCCGGTGACATAGGTTTCGCAGCGGTAGTCGTGATCGATAAAAAGCCGGAGTATCTCCGGCAAAAAGCGATTTGCCCGGCGCATGCCCGCGCGCGGGTTCAGTATCAGCAACAGCTTTTTCATGCTTCACCTGTCGTTGTGTTATTTATAGCGGGATAGAGCGCGTAGAGCTTGAAATCCAGCCCGTCGCAGGACACCTGAGGGTAGCGCACGCTGCCCCGAAGGCCTCGCACCGCGCCATAGATGGCCGGGCTGTGCAGATGGCCGTACACGCAGTCGGTGACGCCATAGGCCTCGAGGATGTCGGAAAAGCCCGGCTCCTCCTCAGTCAGCGGCGGATAGTGCAGCATGCAGGTGATGGGGGCCTCCTCCGACAGCCTGCGGGCGTGCTTCAGCGACATCTCCAGCCGCATGCGCTCCCGCTCGTAGATCTTCCGGTCCTCGTCGGACTGCTCCAGCCCCGGCAGCGTCCAGCCCCGGCTTCCGGCGTACAAGCGGCCGTTCAACAGCATGGCGTCGTTTTGCAGCGCGTACATGCCCTCTGGCAGTGCGCGCCGCACCCGGCCGATGGAGCTCCACCAATAATCGTGGTTGCCCCTCAGCAGCAGCTTCGTCCCCGGCAGCGCGCCGATGCTTTCCAGATCCTCCAGCGCCTCTTCCAGCCGCATGGCCCAGGAGAGGTCCCCCGGCAGCAGCACCAGGTCCTCCGTTTTCACCCGGCTGACCCAATCGGCGCTGATACGCTGGAAGTGATCCTTCCAATGCTCGCCGAACACGTCCATGGGCTTTTGCCGCGCGGGCAGGTGCAAGTCCGCAATCGCGTAGACCGCCAAGCTATTCTTCCTCGTCTTCCTTGTCTTCCTTGTCTTCTTCCAAATCGTCCTCGTCGTCATCATCGCCGAAGTCGGCGTCATCGGAGAAGTCTTCGTCGTCCAGGCCGCCGCCGATATCCAGTTCGATCTCGTCCATGGTGGACACGGAGTCGATTTCGATGCTGGCCGGTTCGCGCTGGATCTCCTCGTCGCTGTCCATATCGTCCCGGCGCGCCTGTTCCTTCAGGCACTGGGCGCACAGCTCATGGCCGGGCACCACGGGGTTTTCCCCGCATTCCGAGCAGAGCTCCACCATCTCAAACTGCTCGCTCTCACCCCGGACCTCCCGGCGGCAGACGGAGCACATGGTGTCGGTGTCGTTCATGTAATTCAGCTCACAGCGCGGGCATTTTACAAGCGGCATTTTCATTCCGCCCCCAAAGTCATACGGCCGGCAAGCGCCATTTGCGCGGGCATTTCACCCATGCCGACACGATCACATGAAGATATTATACACAAATTGCCCGAAAGCACAAGCCCTATTTTGGGTTTTCGCCCATCTTTTGCATGGGTTTTAGCGCATTTTGGAATACCAGTGGGCAAAAACCCCGATATCCCGCCGATAGACCTCCTTGAGAGAGGGATTGTAGATCACCGAGGCGGGATGGTACATGGGAAACAGCAGCCGGTCTTCCCAGTCGAGAAACTGGCCGTGCACGTCGCCGATCACCCGGCCCCGGTCCGTCAGCGCCTTCAGCGGCACGTTGCCCAGCGTGATGACGCACTTCGGGTTTACCAGGCTTATTTCCCTTTTCAGCCAGGGCAGGAACAGCTTGATTTCCTCCTGTGTGGGCGGGCGGTTCACCGTTCGCCCCGCGGCGGAGCGTTTTGTGGGCCGGAACTTCACGGTGTTGGTGACGTAGAGCGCGGAGCGGTCCATGCCGGCGCCCTCCAGGAAGGCGTCCAGGTTCTTTCCGGCCTTGCCCACGAAGGGCCGCCCCTGCAGCGATTCCTGTTCGCCGGGGGCCTCGCCGATCATCATCACCGTCGCACCCGGGTCGCCCTCTCCGAACACCAGCACCTTCTTTTCGCCCGCGTACAGATCGTCGATGAACGCGGTCATGTCCGCCCGCAGCTTGTCCATGAGACCCCGGATCCGGTCCGCGCCGTCGCGGCCTTCCCTCTAGATCTCGGCGGAGTTCTCGGTATAGAATCCGTATTTCTCATAGAGGGCTTCGATGGCGTCGATGAGGGTCATGCC
>CAMVBO010000127.1 GCA_947165745.1 uncultured Clostridia bacterium
CCTCGTCGTTGCCGGATTCCAGCTTGCTGATGGACAGGATGTCGTTGATCAGGCGGGTCAGGCGCTCCGTCTCCATCTGGATGATGTTCAGGAACTTGTGCGCCATCTCCGGATGGTCGATGGCCCCGGCCTGCAGCGTCTCCACAAAGCCGCGAATGGAGGTGAGCGGGGTCTTCAATTCGTGGGACACGTTGGCGGCAAAGTCCGTGCGGACCTGCTCCAGACGCCTAAGCTCGGTGATGTCTTCCACGATGGCCAGCGCGCCGACCACCTTGTCCTCCTGCCGCATGGGCGATACGTACAGCCGCAGCGGCCGATGTCCCCTGCCGACGGCGGTGCGCGCCGCCACCTCGTTGGTGTAGACGCCGCCCTGCCGCATGGCCTCGGTAAACACCTCGTCCAGCTTCACGTCCTTGGAAACCTCGTTCACATTGCGCATTTCAGGGTTCCCGACGATGCCCAGCAGCTTTTTCGCCACGGAGGTGATGAAGATCACGTTCATGCCCTGATCCACGGCGATGATGCCGTTCTGCATCTGGGACATGACCTGGCTCAGCACGTGGTTTCTGCTCTTTTGCTTGAAAATGCGATCCTGGATCCGCGCGATGATGGCGTTGTACTCCGCCGCCTGGGCATCGTTCCCGGTGAAGCCCTCGATCCGGGTGTCGAAGTTGCCGTCCGAGAAGCGATCCAGCGCCCGCATCACCTGGTTCACGCGCCGTTCGCGCCCGACCATATAGGCCAGCACATAGGCGAACAGCACCATGCTCAACCCAAAGATGACCGCCAGCAGCACCAGGCTCTTGTTCTTTCCCAGCACCTGCAGGATGCCCATCTTTTGCTCGGCATAGGCCAAAAATGCGCCATCCTCATACTGATAGATGGCGTATAAAGCGGGCTTCCCTTCGGGGTTCGCATGCTGATAGACCACGGCTTTATCTACCGTGGCCATGGCCATGCCATCCGCCGAGATTCGCTCATAGCCATCCTTGGAAACATAGATGGCGTTGCCCTCGGCGTCAAACAGGCCCTTCGCCGTTCCCTCGCCCGCGTTCAATGTCTGAAGGGTTCGCACGCGATCCTCCACCGTGTCGCTGCGGCTGAAATCGCCGGTGACCTGGCACACGATGGAGAGATCCTTGCGAATTTCGTCGTTGGCCTCGTCCGCGAGTTTGGAACAGTTATACGTGAACAGCAGCGCGAGAACAACCAGGGAAACCAGGGTCACAAAGAGCGCGACCCTTGATTTCATAGGCGATTCTCCTGACGATCATTGAATTTATAGCCGACGCCACGGATGGTTTCGATATAGTGCGCGTCATCGCCCAGCTTCTGGCGGATGTGGCGGATGTGCACGTCCACGGTGCGCGTCTCGCCATAGAATTCATAGCCCCAGATGCGATCCAGCAGGAAGTCGCGGGTCAGCACCTTGCCGCGGCTGAGCACCAGCAGCTTCAGAAGCTCAAACTCCTTCAGCGTCAGGCTCAGCTTTTCGCCGTTGCGGAAGGCCTCGTAATTGCCCACGTCGATGGTCAAGCCGCCCACATGCAGGATGCCCTCTTCCTCGTTCTGGGGCGCCGCGCGGCGCAGCAGCGCTTTCACACGGGCAATCAGCTCGCGCACGGAGAACGGCTTGGTGATGTAGTCGTCCGCGCCCAGCTCCAGGCCCAGGATCTTATCCACTTCGTCGCCCTTGGCGGTGAGCATGATAATCGGAATATCCGCAGTGGTCGGCGCGCTCTTTAAGCGGCGGCAGACCTCCATGCCGTCGATGCCAGGGAGCATAATGTCCAGCAGGACCATCGCCGGACGCTCATGCGCACATACCACCAGCGCATCTTCGCCCGTGGCGGCAGTGACAACTCGATAGCCGGAAGCCTCAAGATTGAACGAAAGCAGTTCAAGAATATGGGCTTCATCGTCAACGGCCAGGATAAGTTCATTTGCCATGTGCGTATCCTCTCTCTCTTTGTATTTGGTTATCTGGCGGCGTCGCCGTCAGCAGTACCCTTGTCGAAATCGGCGAGCAGCTTGTTCAGCTCGTCCCGGAAGGTTTGGATGTCGCGGAACTGGCGATAGACCGAGGCGAAGCGCACATAGGCGACCTCGTCCAGCGTCTTCAGGCCGTCCATCACCATCTCGCCCACCACCTTGCTGGGAATCTCGGATTCCCCAAGGCTGTTCAGCTTCTGCTCGATCTCCCGCACCAGCGCGTCGATCTTCCCCAGGGAGACCGTGCGCTTTTCGCAGGATTTCACGATGCTGGAGCGCAGCTTTTCTACGTCGAAAGCCTCCCGCGTCTGATCCTTCTTCACGATCATCAGCGGCACCAGTTCGACGCGCTCATAGGTGGTGAATCGGCGGCCGCAGTTTTCGCACTCACGCCGCCTGCGGATGGAAGTGCCGTCCTCGTTCTGCCTGGAGTCGACCACTCGGCTCTGCACGCAGCCGCAATAGGCACACCTCATCGTCATATCACCTCGTATAATCTATTATACACAAAAAATAACGTAAAGTCCAGCCCCTTTTCTAAATTATTTGCACAAAAGCGCTTGAAAATCTATGTTTTTTTACGATACGGCCTCAATTATTGATTTTGCACGCCGTCGGCATCCACCTCCACGAGGATCACATCGTCTCCCACCCGGCGCACCCGATCCCAGGGAATGACGATGCCCTCCCGATCCTGGCGGAACAGACCCAGCAGTCCCCCGGAGCGCCCCGGCACCACCAGCGCCTGGGCGCAGGCCGCGTCGCTGAGGATCAGGTCGATGGGCTTGCCCATCTTCCGGCCGTCGCAGATATTCACAACATCCTTGCGCTTAAGCTCTGAAAAACTCATGCTACCGCCTCCCGGTTTATGCTATGCCGGCGTGGAAAAACGCGTGCGAAAAGGCGCTGTCGAATTTCCGTTTTTGTCGCGGGGATGCTCCGATTCGCACGAAAAGCGTCGACATTTGCCCGCTCCTTCGACAGGCCCGCGAAATCGCGCCGGGCGTCGCTTTTCCCTGCGGCGCGCCTGAGGCAACTGACGTACGTCGAGCCTCCGTTCCGCGCGCGTCGCCTGTTTTTCTGTCGAAAACGGGCGCGAATACCGCGAAACGGGCGACCTGGCGTCGATATTTTAATCCTCCGCGTCGACAGGAAATGGTTGAGATTGCCCGGGCTTTTTGGCTATGATGCTTGGGCGGGGTGAGCCAATGAGCATCGAACGGTATCTGCTGACAAACCTGATCGCGGACCTGGCGCTGCTCGGCGCGGCGGCAAAGGCGCTCGGCGTGTTCCGCTGGCGCCGGGTGACGCTCGCGGGGCTGCTCTGCGCCGTTTACGCGCCGGTGGCGGCGGCATGGCCCGGCCCGTGGGCGGGCGTGCCCATGCAGATCCTGCTGCTAAGCGCCGCTTCGCTCCTCATCGCCCACGGCTGCGGCCCAAGGCTGTGGCTCAAAACCGCCGCGCTGACCGTGGGCGGGGCCATGCTGGCCGGAGGGGCGTCCCGTCTGCCGGTGTTCCGCGTGGCGGGTTCCCTTGGAGCGGCTTACGCTCTGTTGGGCGCAACGCTTCTTGTGCTCATGCTTTCGGCGCGAAACCCGCTGAGGGGCGACTGGCAGGTCTGTCTGTCTCTGGAGAACAACGGCGCGTCAGCCCGCTTTACCGCGCTGATCGACACGGGCAACCGACTGCGCGAACCCATTTCCGGCCTGCCGGTGTTGATCGCGGAAGCGCGGCTGCTGGAGGGCGTGCTGCCCGACGCCGGGTGGCGGGAACTGCGGTTCGGTGCGGTCGGCGGGGGCGGAAGCATGGCCTGCTTCAAGCCCGCCGGGCTCTGGATCGAACGCGGCCGTCGCCGCAGGCGCGCCCCGGAGGTCTGGATCGCCCTCTCCCCCGGCCCGCTGCCGGGCAGCGCCCGCGCCCTGGCGCCCTCGGAATTTGCGAGTTTCCTGTAATCATTACATAAAGGAGGCATCCCTATGGCAGTTCAATCCATTCGCCAATCCATATTCGGCCTGATCGTGCAGATTCGACGGGGCTCCGTATGCTATATCGGCGGCAGCGACCTGCTGCCTCCACCGCTGTCCCGGGAGGAGGAGACCGCGCTGATGCGCAAGGTGCGCCAGGGCGACGGCCAGGCCCGGGCCACGCTGATCGAGCGGAACCTGCGGCTGGTGGTGTACATCTCCCGCAAATTCGAGAACACCGGCATCAGCATCGAGGATCTGATCTCCATCGGCGCCATCGGGCTCATCAAGGCCGTCAACTCCTTCGACCCGGACAAGAACATCAAGCTGGCCACCTATGCCAGCCGGTGCATCGAAAACGAGATCCTGATGGTGCTGCGCAAGACCAACCGCCTGAAGCTGGAGGTGTCCTTCGACGAGCCGCTGAACACGGACTGGGACGGCAACGAGCTGCTGCTTTCAGACATATTGGGCACCGAGCCGGACCTGGTGAGCAAGGACCTGGACGCGGATATCGAAAAGCAGATGCTGCACACCGCGATCCAGACGCTGAACCCCCGGGAGAAGTACATCGTCGGGCTTCGCTATGGCCTGGGCGACGACAAGGAACACACCCAGAAGGAAGTGGCCGATCTGATGGGGATTTCCCAGAGCTACATATCCAGGCTTGAAAAGCGCATCATCGGAAAACTGCGGGACGAGCTGGCAAAGATGGCATAGGAAAGGGGGCTGCCTCGAGGCAGCCCCCTTTCCTTATCGTGGAAATTACTTGATCACCTTCAGCGCCTTGCGGTCGATCGTCAGGGCGACGAAGATCAGGAAGATGACGCCCTTGACCAGCTGCTGGGTCTGCGGATCGTAGCCCAGGATGGCCAGGCCGCTGTTCAGCACGGCGTACATCAGCGTGCCGACCACGATGTTGGAGAAGCGCACCTTCGCGCCGCCGGTGATGGGCAGGCCGCCCAGCACCAGGGAGATCAGGATCTGGGTCTCCAGCTGGTTGCCCGCGGTGGCGGTGATGGAGCCGACCTTGATGACGTTGACGAACGCCGCCAGACCGGTCAGCGCGCCCGCGCCGACGAAGGCCAGGAACTTCACGCGATCGGTGCGCACGCCGGAGAAGCGGGCGGCGGTCTCGCCGGAGCCCACGGCCTTCACGTCGTTGCCGATGCGGGTGAACCGGAACAGGAACCAGGCCACCACAAGCACCGCCACGGTGATGCCGATCTTCAGCCCGTCGATGTCCAGCGCCTTGATTGCGGCGCTGGCAGGCAGGGCGGTCTCGGTGGTGAAGTAGGCGCATACGCCGCGGAACAGGTACATCGTGCAGATGGTGACGATGAAGGACTGCAGCTTGAACTTCACGTGGAAGAAGCCGTTGATGGCGCCGATGGCCGCGCCGCAGAGGATGCCGCCCAGGATGGCCAGCGGCACGCTGACAAAGGACAGCGCGCTGACGACCAGGGAGGCCACGCCCAGCGTGGAGCCCTCGGTGAAGTCGATGGAGCCCAGCGTCATCACGAAGAACACGCCGGTCGCCACGATGGTCGGATAGTAGATCTGGGAAAACAGCAGGCGCAGCTTCTTCGGGGTCAGGATCGTGCCCTGGGTCATGATGTTCATCACGATGATGATCACCACGAAGCCGATCAGCGGCAGCAGCGCCTTGAAGGTGTCTCCGGTCAGGAAGGCGCGGAGCCTGGACTGCTGGTTGTCACGATTCGTCTTTTCCATGTTCTCCGCCTCCTTAAACCATCTTCGCGATCAGGTCCTCTTCGCTCAGGGCCGGGTCGCGCGCGAACTCGCCGTTGATGCGGCCGTCCTTCATCACGAAGATGCGGTCGGACATGCCCAGCAGCTCCGGGATTTCCTCGGAGATCATGA
>CAMVBO010000128.1 GCA_947165745.1 uncultured Clostridia bacterium
GTGCATCAGGTAAAAGTCGATGTGGTCAGTCTGCAGCTTTTTAAGCTCCTCGTCCAGCAGCGCCTGCATCTCCTCGCGATTGTGCACGTACTCCATGGGCATCTTGGTGGCAATGGTCACGCGATCGCGATAGCCGTCCCGCAGCGCCTTGCCCAGCACGATCTCGCTGGTGCGGTCCAGGTACACGTAGGCGGTGTCCAGATAGGTCACGCCGCCGTCGATGGCCCGGCGGATGAGGGAAATGGCCTTCTGCTCGTCGATGATGGTGTCGCCGGACGCTTGGCCGTTGAAGCGCATGCAGCCCAGGCCGAAGGCCGAGCCCTTAATGCCCAATTTGCCGAATTCGCGGTATTTCATGGGGTGTTCCTCCTCAATCTATTACTATATCTGTACGCCGGCCCGCTCCGCCGCGGCGGCCAAGCAATCATAGGCGGCGGCGTATTCCTCCGCGCTGTCCATGTGCTCCAGCAGCACCGGCGCGTCCTCCGGCAGGTACCGATCGATAATCCGCAGCACCGCCGCGAAATCCAGCGTCCCCTGTCCCGGCGCGCACTCCTCCAGGATGGTGGTCAGGCGGGTGGGATGCATGCGGCTGTCCTTGATGTGGGTGCTCCGGATCCAGGGCGCCAGCTTCTCAAAGCAGGCGGCGATGAAGCCCTCCGCGTCCAGGTAGCGCCGGGGGCAGTTGATCATGTTCACAAAGTCCATATGGGCGGCGAACTGGCGCCGGTCCACGTCCCGGATCAGCTTCTCGTATTCCTCCGGCCCGTCCGGCACCATCCAGGGCATGGGCTCGATGCAATAGCAGGCCCACCGGGGCTGCGCGGCGTCGATGATCGAACGGATGGAGTCGATGATCCTCTCGTAGGTCTCCCCGGTGAAGTTGCTCGGGTCGGCGGCGTCCCAGCCCGCGGCGCTGGCCGTGCCCACGATGTTCACACAGCATGGAATGTCCCACTCGTCCGCCATGGCCAGCTGGCCCACGGCGTAATCCATGGCCGCCTTCGCGGCGATCGGGTCCGGGTCAAAGGGGTTTTTCCACACGCCCGCCTCCGCGATGACCACGTCGTTGCGCTTGCAGACGCCCACCAGCCGGCGAATCTCCTCCGACGGCGTGCGGCAGTCAAAGGGCGCGGTGATTGCCCGGAACCGGGACGCGCGCAGCAGCGCTTCCCACTCCCCGAGGGTATTCCAGTTTCCTACAACGGTGCCTCCCAGGCGCATGCGGCCTCACTCCTCTCTGGCTTTATTATACATATTTAAAAAGGCACAAACAACAGTTTAACGTATGATATGAGGATAGATCAATAAATGGTGAGCATTGTTCATTGAATTGACGGGCCGCCGGATGTATTTTTGTAGGGCTGCACATTGGAAATAATAATGACGGGAAGAGGAACGGAAGCACCATGGCGCGAAACAGAACCATGAACATGACCGAAGGGCGGCCCATCCGGCTGCTGGCGGTTTTCGCCCTGCCGCTGTTGATCGGCAATCTGTTCCAACAGGCCTACAACATCGCCGATTCCGTCATCGTGGGGCAGTTCATCGGCGCCGACGCGCTGGCGGCAGTGGGCGCCACGGGCTCCATCACGTTCCTGTTTTTCTCCGTCTGCAACGGCATCTCCTCCGGCGGCGGCATCGTCACCGCCCAGTATTTCGGCGCGCAGGATCACAGCCGGGTGAAGCGCGCCATCGCCAATTCAGCATACATCATGTTCGCCACCACCCTGTTCATGGGCGGCCTGGCCTTTTTGCTGACGCCCACGGCCCTTCGGCTGCTGGGCACCCCGGAGGACATACTGCCCGACGCCATCACCTATATGCGCATGAGCTGCCTGAGCGTGCCGCTGATCGGCGTTTACAACTACTCCGCCTCCATGCTGCGGGCGCTGGGCGATTCCCGCACGCCGCTGATCTTCCTGGTGGTGTCGTGCCTTTTGAACGTGTGCATGGATCTGATCTTCGTGCGGGTGTTTCACCTGGGCGTGTTCGGCGCGGCGCTGGCCACGACGCTGGCCCAGATGATCGCGGGCATCGGCTGCCTGATCTTCGCGCTGCGCACCAACCCCTATTTCATGCTGAGCCGCCAGGAGCGGGCCTTTGACCGCCAGATTGCGGGCCGCGCCGTGCGGCTGGGCCTGCCGCTGGCGCTGCAGTGGTCGATGATCGCCGTGTCCACCACGGCGCTGCAAAGCGTGGTCAACGGCTTCGGCACCGCCGCCGTGGCGGCCTTCACCGCCACCACCCGGGTGGAACAGCTGACTCAGCAGCCCTTCGGCTCGCTGAGCATGGCGCTGTCCACCTTCGCGGGGCAGAACTTCGGCGCGAAGCGGCTGGACCGGGTGCGCACGGGACTGCGGGAGAGTTTGCTGGCCATGGCGCTGTTCTCGGTGGCGATGCTGGGGATCATGCAGCTGCTGGGCGGCAGGATCATCGCCGTGTTCGTCAGCGAACCGGAGGTCATCGCCCTGGGCGGCAGGGCCATCCGGCTGACCAGCTGGTTTTACGTGTTCCTGGGCACCATTTACATGACGAGGGGCACGCTCAACGGTGTGGGCGACGCGATGTTCTCGTTCATCAACGGCGTGATCGAAATGCTGTGCCGCATATTCCTGCCCATGGGGCTGATGCTGATCCCCTCCGTGGGCGTGTGGGCCATCTGGTGGACGGCGGGGCTCACCTGGGCCGTCAGCGCGCTGTTCTGCGTGCTCCGGTATCTGTGGTGGAGGCGCAGGCGCGTGCGGTGAGATCGACGAGGGCGGCTCATGCCTTTCTCAAACAAGAGACGGAAAAGATCCTTCGCTTTGCTCAGGATGACAGACACGTTGGTGTCATCCTGAGCAAAGCGAAGGATCTTTATTCATGGAACCGGGAACGGCATCACTCCCCGTTCTCCTTGCGAAACTGCCCCGGGGCCACGCCGCACAGGCGGCGGAACTGGCGGGAGAAGTGCTCCGGGTTGTTGTAGCCGCAAATGGCGGCGATCTCCAGCACCCGCATATTGGTGTGGGTCAGGTAATCCTTGGCCAGGCGCACCCGGCTGGCGATCACGTCGTCCATGCAGGAGACGCCGAACTGGCGCTTGTACAGCAGCTGCAGGTACCCGGCGCTGATGTGCAGCTGTTCGGCCATGGCGGCCACGTTCCAGGGCCGGCCGGGCTGGTTGTTGATCCGCCGGCGCAGGGCCAGCAGCTCCCGGCGATAGTCCGGCTCCTCCGGGTGCACGATGTCGCCCCGCAGCTTATGGAACAGCACCGACATCAGCTGCGCCTCCACCGTCTCATAGCTGCGCTGCATGTGCTCCCAGGTCAGCAGCCGGAACAGGCTGTGGCAGTATTCCGGGTCCGACACGGGAAAGGGCGTGGCCAGCAGCGGAAACTGGGTCACATAGGTCTCGTCCGAATCGAATATGATCCAGTCGTTGCCGTAGCTGGCCTCGCAGGCCCCGTAGTGAATCCGGGAATCCGGCGCGAAAAGCGCGGCGTGGTTCGCGGGGAACACCTGGCTGGTCTCCCCCGTCCAGAACCGCGCCCGGGTGTGGGTCAGGATCAGCAGATAATAGCCGTGGCGCTCCGGCACGTCGTAGACGAAATCCGCCGGGTGCACGGCGTCATAGCCGATCATCCGTATCCGGTCCATGGGTTATTTGCGGGTATCCAGCGACTTGCCGAACACGAAGTAGCGCTGATACAGGAATTCCGTGACGAAGTTCAACAGCATGTTCGTTCCGGTGGCCAGGTACTCGTTCCAGCCCAGCGAGGTGGTGAGCCAGTGCTCCAGCGCCGTGGAAAGCGGCGTGAACACGGCGTAAAACGCGGCCACCTTCAGCATCGCGATGGGCACATTGGCCAAGGACTTGAACGTGAACCGCCGGTTCAGCGTGAAGTTCCACAGCACCGACAGCACCAGCGCCACCAAATAGCTGATCCAGTAGGGCAGGTGAAACACCTCGTTGAGCAGCGCGAACGCGCCGATCTCGATCAGCCCCGCGCTGACGGAGAAGAACGCGAATTTCGCCATACGGGTAAACTCCTTCATGGATTCCACTTCCCTTCAATCCAGCGGTTCAACCGCGTCTTGCCAAACACCTGCAGTTCCGCCAACAGTCCCACGGGGATCGCGGCGGCGATGTCCACCACCGAGTGCTGCTTCACGAAAGCCGTGGAGATGGAGATCATCACGGCGGAAAAGATCATAAACGCCTTCCACGCGCCGTTGCCGTCCCGCGCCCGGCACCACACCGAGGCGATGCCCAAGGAATAGGCCACGTGCAGCGACGGACACACGCCGGTGGGCGTGTCGAAGGAATAGATAAAGGCCGCCAGCCGGGTGAGCAGGTTATCCCGTTCAAAGACCTCCGGCCGCCCCAGCTGGATGCTGGGATAGACGATGTAGGTCAGCATCGCCACGGCCTGGGTGATCATAATGTAAATCTGCAGGCGGCGGAACGAGCGCAAATCGTACAGCAAAAAGTACAGCAGCGACCCCACCAGCAGCACGTACCAGTAGCAGTAGAAGATCAAAAAGCCCTCCTGAAAGGGAATCAGATCGTCCAGCGCGCAGTGGATCACGTGGCAGCGGCTGACCGGGATCAGGTTTTCCGTGATGAAGTACAGCACGAGATAGATCAGCCAGCCGCCCAGCAGCTTGAGGTGCTCAAACCGGGGCTCGTCCAGTCTGGAGAGCCGGAATTCGCGGTAGTCGACGACGGGTTTCCTCATGGCTCGGCGCCCCCCTCCGGCCGGTTGAAGGGGTAATCCTTCTTCGGAAGGTTCAGATAGGGCACCACCCGGTGCCGGGGCAGGGCCTCGCCCATGGCGGTGACGCCGTCCATCAGCGCCAGGCACACCCGGCGGCGCTCTTCCTCCGGCTTGGCGTCGGGATCATAGTCAATCGGCGGGCCAAAACAGATCTTTCTCAGATTCGGGGCCACATACATGGGCACGAAGGCCAGCTTTTCGCCGCTCTGGCGGGCATACATGCGCCCGAGGGCGATGAAGTGGTCCTGGAATTCATAGATGATGTTGTTGTGGGGCGTCGGGCACTCTGGGAAGATCACGATGCGCGCGCCCTCCGACAGCTTCGCCAGCGACTGGCGGAAGGTGGTCATCAGACGGACGTCCCGATAGACGCCGATGCAGTGGGCGTTGTTGAACACCGCCACCGAGATGGGCGCGATGAGGTAGGACAGTATCCTGTAAAGCCAGCGCACGCTCCTGGGCTTGGAGGACCAGAAGTCCCGATAGGCATAGTCGGGCACTTCCTTCAGGCGCATCATTTCGCCGTTGCACCAGATGGCGCGGTCAAAGGGCAGGTACAGCTCGCAGAAGACGGGGCCGTGCATCTGGCAATGATTGCCCACCAGCACACAGGGGCCTTCCGGCAGGTTTTCCAGGCCCTCGAGATCGGGCCGAGGGAAGAACAGCCGCGCCAACGCGCAGGCCGCCAGATACACCCAATAGCCCAGTTTCTTCATCGGCTCGCCGCCTCCCTCGTCCATTCGTTGCCTCCCATTATAGCACATGCCTGTAAAATGTAAAACGCCACGGCGTGTTTTTTGCCGAACGATGCCGGCACATTTTTCGCCGAACGATGCGCCGCCCCTTGCATTTTATCCGATTCATGGTATCATTGAGATGGGAGTTTTAAAACAGCAAAGGAGCGATCAAAATGAAGAAAAACCTGGGGGTCGTGCCAGCGGTCTATCCCATGCCGGTGCTGATGGTGGCGGCCTATGACCAAAACGATAAGGTCAACGTGATGAACGTGGCCTGGGGCCAGATCTGCGACGAGGATAAGATCATCCTGTTCATCGGCGAGGGCAAAA
>CAMVBO010000129.1 GCA_947165745.1 uncultured Clostridia bacterium
GCCCAGGGGCTGGATGATCTCAAACCAGAAGTTTTCGCTGCAGACGCTGGCGGCCCTCATGGGGGTGTCGGTGATGTCCCGGCCCAGATAGCGCGTGTAGGGCTTTCGCACCTGGTTGTGGGGAAGGTCTGCCGGTTCGGGCTCCCGGTCCACGCCCAGCAGCGTTCGATAGGCCGAGACCGTCCTGTCCAGGTCGTCCGTGACCACGATGACCTTGATGATTTTCGTCGATGACAGCGCCATGCTGCCCGCCTCCTTATTTTTCGATTGTCGCCTTCTCGCCGTCACTTCAGCGCGCCGGCGCTCATGCCCTTTTCAAAGTTCTTCTGCATGCACAGGTAGGCCGTGACCTCCGGGATGGCCGTCATCACCGCCGCCGCCAGGATCTTCGTCTGGTCGTTGGTGAATTCGCCCTGGAAGAACTGGGGCAGCAGCGTCACGGTCTGCTTCGCCGGGCTCTGCAAAAACAGCAGCGGCAGCAGGTAGGCGTTCCAGGAGTTGATCAGCGTAAGCACGATCACCGCCGAGGCGATGGGCTTGGTCAGCGGGATGATGATGCTTAAGAACAGCTGTAAGGTGTTGGCGCCGTCGATGCGCGCGGCCTCCATCAGTTCGTCCGGCACGCCGTCCAGGAAATTCCGGGTCAGCAGGATCGTGAACGGCATCTGCAGCGCCGTCTGGGGGAAGATCACCGAGAAGAAGGTGTTGTACATCCTCAGCTTCTGGAACGTGACGAACAGGGGCGTCAGCAGGATCACCTCCGGCAGCGTCAGCGCCACCAGGATCAGCCAGAAATAGACCTCCTTGCCGAAGATGTGCAGCTTGGAAAAGCCGAAGCCCGCCGTCATGCTGAACACGTACACCAGCAATATCACGCCGCCGGAGATGATGGCGGAGTTGCGGAAGAAGGTGGGCACCACGCCGGTGTCCCACACGGCCTTGTAGTTGGCAAAGCCCCGCCCGCCCAGGGAGCCGGCCACCATCTGCACCAGCGGCAGCACATAGGGCACCGTCATAATGAACAGCAGCAGCTGCAAAAGGATCTTGCTCTTGACGCTTCTGACCTCAAGCATGCTTTCCGCCCCCTTTGTTGGCCCGGTTCGTCAGGTAAGCCCCCGCCACCGCCAGCACCAGCAGCATCACCGATATGGCCGCCGCGTAGCCCAGGTGGGACTGGCGGATGCCCTGGCGATAGATGTAGGTGCCCAGAAACTCCGTGGCGTGCATCGGCCCGCCGGTGGTGATCAGGTAGGGGATGTCAAAGGTCTTCAGCGCGCCGATCACGCCCAGCATGGCCATGGACACCGTGGTGCCCCGGCAGTTGGGCAGCACCATGCTCCACAGCGTGCGCAGGTTGCCCGCGCCGTCGATGCGCGCTGCCTCCAGCATCTCCATGTCGATCTGGCTCATGGCGGCGTAGTAGAGGATGAAGCTCATGCCCGTGAATTCCCAGATGGCCACCGACATCAGCACGTACAGCGCCGTGTTGGGCCGGGACAGCCAGTCCACCGTGATGGGGATGTGGGCCCAGTTGAAGATGCTCTGCAGTATGCCCTGGGGGGAATACAGCAGCCGGAACACCGGGGCCATCGTGGCCGGGGCCAGGATCGTCGGGATGAAGATCAGGCACTTGTGCAGCGTGGCCAGCTTCACGTCCGTGTGCAGGATCGCCGCGAAAATGAACCCCAGGGAGTTTTGCACCACGAAGGTGATGACGAAGTACACCACCGTGTTCTGCAGGCACTTCCAAAACACCTTGTCCCTGAACAGCTTGGCGAAGTTCGCCAGGCCCACGCTGGTCTTTTCCGGGCTCAGGCCGTCCCATTCCAGCGTGGACAGGTTGAAGGTGAAGAACATGGAGTAGTAGATGATGATGACCAGGAAGAGAAACGCGGGAAGAATCCAAATCAGCCCGTTGGTTCGCTTCAGCTTCAAGGGCGTCGCCCTGTCATTCATGGCCCTGTCTCCCTTCTCACGCGCCAAAGGCGCAATTCATTGGGCTGTCTCAAGGCATATTGCCCTGAGACAGCCCCATTGGTCATATTACTGCTCGGCTTGCACCTCGGCCAGGTACTCGCAGCCCTCCTCGGCGCTCATCATGCCGGAGGCCACGCCCGCCAGCACGTCCATCATCGCCTGGTTCAGGTCGGCGCTGATCTCGCCGAAGCGGGGGTTGTCGGCGTTGGCCATGGCGTTGGACAGGTAGTCCTTCACGGCCTCGTTCTGAGCGTCCGGGTTCACCAGCTGCACCGCGTCCCAGTTGGGGGTGGCGGTCTTCAGCACCGGCACCACGTTCAGGGAGTCGGCGATCAGCTGCTGGCCCTCTTCGGAGGCGCCCAGCCACACCGCGAACTTGGTGGCGGCGTCGATGCTGGGGCCGGTGGCGGCGACGGCGGTGGCGTAGTCGATGTCGCTGAACATGTAGCCCACGTTGCCGGTGCCGGCCAGGTCCGGGAAGTTGATCGGGATCATGGTGAAGGGCTCGTCGGTGGAGGAAGCGGCCTCCATGTTGGCCCGCATGGTGTCGGGAAGGGTGTTCATGGTGTACCAGGAGCCCATCATCACCATGGCGGCCTGCTGGGACAGGAACAGGTTGTTGGCCTCGGGATACTGCTGGATGCCCAGCGCGCCGGGCTGCATGATGCCCTCGTCAAACAGGCTCTTCCACAGGTTCAGCGCGGTGACGAAGGTCTCGTCGGTCCACTCCACCTCGCCGCGGCAGGCCTTGGTGAACTGGCCGGGGTTCACGTTGTCGCAGATGGCATGGAAGGTGTCCATGTTGAACGCGCCCTGGCCCGCGCCCTGCACGAAGCCGATGATGCCGTTGTTCTCAAAGGTCTTGACTGCGGCCTTCCAGGACTCCATGTCGGTGGGGATGGCCACGTCGTACTTGTCGAACAGGTCCTTGTTGATCCACAGGTTGCCGGCGTACACGGTGCCGACGCCCAGGGCCTTCAGCTCGCCGTTCACGGTCATGGTGGTCAGGGAGGTCTCGCTGATCTTGTCGGCGTAGTCCTCGCCCAGGGCCTCGATCAGGGCCGGAGTCAGGTCGATGGCCTGGCTGGCGAAGATCTCGATGCCGCCGTTGGCCGAGCCTGCGGAGCACTGGAACAGGTCCACGCCGCCCTGGTTGGCCAGCGCCGGCTTGATGGTGGCGTCGTAGTCGTCGATGGAGATCTGTTTCCAGGTGACGTGGATGTCGGGATAGGTCTGGTTGAACGCTTCGATGAAGGATTCGTTCACGGGGGAGCCGGGGGTCCAGCCGTACCAGATCAGTTCGGCCTCCTCCGCCAGCGCGGCGGGGAGCATCGCGGCCAGCATCAGGCAGGCCAGCAGGATTGCGAGCGTCTTCTTCATGGTTTTATCCTCCTTGTCGTCGTTTGCGTAAACGTTCTATCTCATGCCGCAGGCTACTTCTGGTAGCTCTCCAGCAGTTCCACGATGCACTTCAGCTCCGGCGCGTCCAGGTAGTTGTACTCGCCGCCGCCGTCGCCATACACGCCGTGCTGCACCAGCTTCAGGCCCGCCGCCTCGGCGTTTTTCACCTGCTGGGCGGAATCCCGCACCTGGAAGGCGATGTGGTGCATGCCCTCGCCGTGCTCGTTCAGGAAGTTCCTCCAGGTGGAGGGCGCCTCGTTGGGCTGGATCAGCTCCAGCTGCAGGCCCGGGCCCACGTCGAAGAAGGCCATCAGGCAGTCCGCCTCCGGCGCCGGCTGGCCCATGAAGGTGGTGCCGGTCACTTCATAATCGCCCACGGGCTGGGTCTCGGGCACGTCCACACCCAGGAAGGCGGCCCACTTGCGCTTCGTCGTCTCCACGTCCTTGACGATAAAGCCTACCTGCGCGAACAGGTGCGTTCCAACAACTCCTGCCATAGTCATCCTCCTCTGCTCATTCAGCTATATCTCGCCGAGCGCTTGGCCCGGTTCAATGGGTTCGGGTCGTTCACAGGTGGTGCGCATCCGGTAGAACGCGCCGGTCTCCGCCGAGGCGATCAGGCCCTCGATGGCCTCGGTGATGTGGGTGGCCAGCGCGCCGCCGGCCCGGTTCGGCCGGCCCGTCTCAATGGCCGCCGCCAGGTCCAGCACGCCGATGCCCCGGGAGTAGTCCTTGGGCCGGGGGAACAGCTCCGGCAGCTCGTAGAAGGTCTCCTTCCGGGCGCGGGCCTCGTCCGTGTCCCGGAAGAGGGGGTCGAGGTATTGCTCCTTGCGGTACACCCGGGGCGCGCCGCCGCCGAAATTGGGATCGGGATAGGACAGCGTGCCGCCGTCGCCGTAGATTTCAAGCATCGGCAGCGTCGAGCGGTAGATGTCGAAGCTGACGTTCAGATTCGCCGCCGCGCCGCTCACCAGCCGAAGGATCGCGGTGTAGTGGGTGGGGATCTCCGGGATGATCTCCTCGCCGGAGCGCGGGCCCTGGTAGAGATGGCGCTTTTCGAGGCCCCGGGTGCCGTAGGCCGCGACGGATTCGATGGGTCCCAGCAGCGACACGATGGCCGACAGGTAGTAGGGGGCCATGTCGTAGAGGGGTCCCGCGCCCTTTTTGTAGAAGGGCGCCACGTTGGGGTGCCAGGTCTCGTAGCCGAAGGTGGTCATGTTGGCGGTGACAAAGAAGGGCCTGCCGATGAGCCCGCGATCCAGGTACCAGCGCAGGCTTTGAAGGCCCGAGCCCAGGAAGGTGTCCGGCGCGCAGCCCACCCGCACGCCTGCCGCCTGCGCCAGGGCCACGATCTCCTCGGCCTCGGCGGTGGTGGGCGCGAAGGGCTTTTCGCTGAAAAGGTGCTTCCCGGCGGCGATGATCTGCCGATCCAGCGCCGTGTGCATCTGGGGCGGCGTCAGGTTGACCACGATCTCCACGTCGCTGTCCTTCAGCAGCTCCTCGGTCACGCAGGCCTTCGGGATGTCGAACTCCCGGGCCAGCTTCTCCGCCAGCGAGCGGTTCACGTCCGCGCAGGCGACGATGTTCAGCCGGGGATAGAACGCCTTGATATCGGCCGCGTAGGTGCGGCTGATGACGCCGCAGCCCAGCAGACCCACGTTGAACGTCCGCATGGCAGCCTCCAGAAATCTGTAACTTATTACGCGATCATAATATCACGTTCACACACTTAACGTTGTTCAGAAAATCCGAAGGGCCTGCGCATAAATTGCGAAGATGATCGGGCATGGACGGTCAAATCCTGCGCGGGAATCGCGCCGATGCTTGAAAAACGGGAAAAATATGATAAAATAAGCGTAAAGGGTTGAGCAGCTTGATCCGGCGCCGGCACACGGGGGTGAGACCATGGGAATCAACAAGTATTATGAAAACCTGATCTTCAACAGCGGTTCAAAGATCAACGTGTCCCGCAAGGTGGACACCAACTATTTCGACACCGTGCACTGGCACCCCTATGTGGAGGTGCTGGTCAGCCTGAGGGACGGCAACGCGGCCACCATCAACTTCACCCGCTACGCCCTGGCCGAGAACGACATCGCCATCGTGTATTCCGGCGATCTGCACGCGGTGCACTATGTGACGGAGGATTCCTTCTTAATCATCCAGTTTCCGCTGGCGCTGCTGGCGGTGATGGGGGAGCTGAGCCGCGTGCTGCCCCAGCTGTCCCGGTGCAACTGCGTGCGCCACGTGCCGCGGGACGCGACCAGCGAGGAGATGCTGCGCTGCGTCCGGGCCATCGACGACTGCTACCACTCCGACGAGCCCTTCCGGGAGGTGCGCGCTTATGCCAGTCTGCTGGAGTTCTTCGCCCGGGTCGGGCGGCTGTGCCTGTCCGCCCAGCCGGACGCCGCCGCCGGCGCCAGCACGGAGCAGGCCAACACGAAGCTGA
>CAMVBO010000130.1 GCA_947165745.1 uncultured Clostridia bacterium
CCTGCCGATTATTGTGGAGATTTAGGGATTAGGGATTAGGGATTAGGAATTAGGGAGTAGGAAATAGGGAATAGGAAGTAGGGAGTAGGGATTGTGGCTGCCGCGTTCTTTTCGGGGGCGCGAAGCCTTCCCTTTAGGGGAAGGTGGCCGAGCGGAGCGAGGTCGGAAGAGGTCGCCGCCCACCCGAAACCGGGGCCTGCGCTGGTCCGCGCGGCAGCAAATGGGGCCTGGGGCGATGTCCCGGGTCGCCGCCCGCCATCCCTGCAACCTGATGATATAAACCTGCGTCAAAATACACGGGAGGTACTATGAATCCATATGACCAGGCCCACGCGCTGGCGCGGGCGTTGAAGGAGAGCGAGGAGTACCGCGAGTACATGCGCCTGAAGGAGACCGCCTACGACGACGGCACCAACAAGGCGCTGCTGGACGAGTACAAGCGCCTGCAGTTCCGCATGCAGGCCAAGCTTGCCGCGGGCGAAAACATGCCCGAGGAGGATCTGCAGCGGTTCCAGCAGATCGGCGCGCTGCTGCAGTTCAACCCGGATGTCAGCGCCTTTTTGATGGCGGAATTCCGCTTCCAGCGCATGCTCTCCGACATCTTCAAGATCCTGGCCGACGTGGCCGGGGTGGATTTGGATATGCTGGCGCAGCAGTAAGGACTGCCCCGGGGAAACGGTTAGGCTTATTTGGAGGACTCAATGGCAAAGAAACGCAAGAGGCGCGCGGCGCGCCGCCGCCCGGTGATACAATCGGAGAAGTACAGCATCCGCGCCCTGCACGAGGACAGGGAGTACGGGCTTTATTGGTATGCCTGGCTGTGGAAGCTGCTCAGGCCGGTGCTGATCTTCCTGTGCAGCGTGTTGATGGTCGTCGGCATGGTGTCCGTCGGCTATGACCGCATTTACGGCGCGTTTTTCGCCCCAGTGGCCCGGGACAGCGTCGAGATGGTGGAATTTCAGATCAACAGCGGCGAGACCGTGACCCAGATCGGCCAGCGCCTGGAGGACGCCAAGCTGCTTCGGGACCGGCGCGTGTTCAAATACATGGTGCAGTTCAAGGGCCTGACCAACGCGCTGAGCTACGGCGTGTTCAAGCTTTCGCCCGCCATGAGCGTGGACCAGATCATTGAGGAGCTGACCTCCGGCAGCCAGACCAACGAGCGGGTCATCACGATCGTGCCCGGCTGGACTTGCGAAGACATCGCGAAATACCTGGTGGATATCGGCGCGCTGGAGGACACCAGGGAGTTCCTCTCGCTGTGCAACAACGTGGATTTGTTCGTGGGCAGCAGCTATGCCCTGCGGGACGCCCAGAACGCGGGCACCCTGCCGGGCCGCAAGTACGCACTGGAGGGCTATCTGGCTCCGGACACCTATCGCGTGTTTACCTCCGCCACCGCCGAGAGCATCATCCGCACCCTGTTGAACCAGCACAACAAGGTGATCGACAGCGTGTACTACGCCAACCACGCCGAGTACTATACCGACGAGGAGGGCGCGTACCACGAGGTGGAGCGCTATGCCACAAACCTGACCATGGACCAGATCGTGACGCTGGCCTCGATGATCGAGAAGGAGGCCGCCAACCGGGAGGATTACGCCCGGGTCTCGGCGGTGTTCCACAACCGGCTGCGCCAGGGCATGAAGCTGGAGAGCGACCCGACGGCCACCTACCTGCTGGGCCAGAACAAGCTGGCCCTCACCGAGGCGGAGACCGGCGCCGCCAATAACTACAACACCTACTTCCTGCCCGGTCTGCCCATCGGCCCCATCTGCAACCCCTCTGTGGCGGCGCTGGAGGCGGCCCAGGCCCCGGACATGGAATATATCGAGCAGAACTACCTCTACTTCTGCGCCACCGAGCCCGGCTCCGGCCAGCTGGTCTTCTCCATCTCCAAGGAGGAGCACGACGCCAACGTGGCCATGTACCGCCCGCTGTGGGAGGAGTACGACCGCCGGCAGGCGCTGGAGCGCGCCGCCGAAGCGCAGAAGCCCGCGGATTAGAGTGTGCTTCTAGAGTCTGTTTCTAGAGTGTGTTTCTAAAATCCAGGCAACGTATTTGGTTGCACTGTTCTGGAAATGAGGAATGGGGAATTGACAGCGTGTAGGGCGCGGTTCATTCTCCATTCCTCATTCATGCAAGCCGGGGGACACGTTTCGACCAAAACCGCATACTATTGTAGGGCAAACTCCGTAGAAAGTGGGGGACGCCCTATGTTTTTGCCCGAAATGCTGCTGTGGCTGTCGGAAAACGGCTGGCTGATGCTGCTGCACCTGTCGGCGCGCGCCTCGTTCCCGAAGCCCCTGGAGAAGGACGAGGAGGCCGCACTCATCGAGCGAATGTTCGCCGGGGACAGCCAAGCCGCCGCCGGACTGATCGAGCACAACCTGCGGCTGGTGGCCCACATTGCCAAGAAGTACGCCCAGGCCGGCGTGGACCAGGACGACCTGATCTCCATCGGCTCTCTGGGGCTGATCAAGGCGGTGCAGACCTTCCGGCCCGAAGCGGGGCGCCTGACGGCATACGCCTCCCGCTGCATCGAGAATGAGATACTGATGCACTTTCGCGCCGAAAAGAAGAACCGGGGCGTGGTGCTGCTGGGCGAGAGCTTGGGCCAGGACAAGGACGGGGACGACGTTTCGCTCAACGACCTGCTGGGCACCGAGCCGGACCTGGTGCCCGAGGAGGCGGAGACGGCCATCGAGTCTTCCCGGGCGATGCGGCTGATGGAGCGGGTGCTCACCGAGCGGGAAAGGGAGGTGGTGCGGCTGCGCTGCGGGCTCATGGACGGCGAACCCTGGCCCCAGCACCGGGTAGCCGCGCGGTTGGGCATCTCCCGAAGCTACGTCTCCCGCATTGAAAAACGGGCGCTGGAAAAGCTGCGAAAGGCGATGGGGGAGAGGAAGTAGGGAGTAGGGAGCAGGGAGCAGGGAGTAGAGAGCAGGGGGTAGGGACAGTGGCTGCCGCGGTATTCCTACAGGGGCGGCAAGCCTTTCCGTTCGTTATCCATAACTACTGCAAGTCGAGGAAAAGCAACACAGAAATGCAGCCTTAGACGCCGAAAATGCATGTTCAGGATTTTAGAAACACACTCTACACACTTGCATCTGCCAGCCTTGCAAAATGCGGCCTGTCATGTTAAAATAGATGTATCAGTGAAGCAGGGGGGCGCTGGCATGGGCCATACGGACGACGCATACGCGGCGATGCTGCTGACCATGGCGCTGTCACCGAACAAAGAGGAGTACGCCAGGCCGCTGAGCACGGCGGAATTCCGACGGTTCGAGGCAGCTGCCCGGGAATCCACGTTTCACGGCATCGGCAGGCTGCTGGATATGGACATCAGCGGCCTGATGATCTACCTGGGCTTGGCGGAAGAGGAGGCCTACCGGTCGTATACGCTGCTGCACCGGGGCGTTCAGCTGACCTACGCGCTGGAGGGCTACGCCGCCGAGGGCATCGAAGTCGTGACCCAGTACGACGCCGAGTACCCGGAGCGCTTGCGCCGCAAGCTGGGGGCCGGCGCGCCGCCCACGTTCTACCGCTGCGGCAACGAAGCGCTGCTGTCCAAGCCCAACCTGGCCATCGTGGGTATCAGCGGCGTGCGAACTACGCCGGAGGTGCGCGAGGCCATCGAGACGCTGGTGCGCGGGGCTTTGGCGAAGGGCTGCGGCATCATCACCGGCGGCGAACCCGGGGTCTCCCGCATGGCGGCGGGCCTGGTGGGCGAGCTGGGCGGCACGCTGGTAGACATCCTGGGCGGCGGCATGCGCGAGCATTTGAAGGACGACGGCATTGCCGCTCTGGTGGGTGAGGGGCGCGCGGCGGTGCTCTCGCTGGAGCATCCGGACGCCATGTTCACCGTTAGCCACGCCATCGTCCGCAATCGGCTGCTGTTTTCGCTGGCCGACGCCGCCTTTGTGTTCAACACCGACGGCCGCCGGGGCGAGCTGGAAGCGCTGCAGAACCGCACCTGCGACTGGATCTACGCCTGGGAACCCTATGGCGGGAACAAGCCGCTGATCGCCCGGGGCGCGGTGCCCTTTGCGGGCCTCAGCGATGCCGATATCGACGCCATGAGCCGCCATTGGAGCAGCTCACGGGCCCAGCAGATGAATATGTTTGATTTGCTGTGACAGAAGAAACTTCGCTCCGCTCAGGATGCAACGCCATTATCCTGAGCGGAGCGAAGTCTTTTATATCACTCCGAGCGCCTTCATCGCCTCTTCCAGCCGCGCCCGCTTTTCCTCGGCCAGCGGGCACAGCGGCAGGCGAAGCGTGTTTTCGATCCTGCCCATCATGGCGAGCGCGGCCTTCACCGGGATGGGGCTGACCTCGGAAAACAGTGCGTCGATCAGCGGCAAGCTTGCCACCTGCTGATCCAGGCAGCGCTTCGCCTCGCCCCGCAGCCAGTCTGCCGTCAGCGCGCGCATCCTGCCGGGGATCACGTTGGCCGCCACGCTGATCGCCCCGCGCGCGCCCAGCGCCATGGCAGGGACGATCATGTCGTCGTTGCCGCAGTACACGGCGATCCCCTCGCCGCACAGCCGCGCCAGGTCGGTGAACGCGCGCACGCTGCCGCCGGCCTCCTTCACGGCGCACAGGTTCGGGTGCTTCGCCAGCTCCGCCACCACCTCCGGCCGAAGGTTCAGCCCTGTGCGCCCGGGCACGTTGTACATGATGACCGGCAGGTCCACCGCGTCGGCCACGGCGGTGTAGTGGGCGGTCAGCCCGGACCGGCTGGCCTTGTTGTAGTAGGGCGTCACCACCAGCAGCGCGTCGGCGCCCAGGCGCTGGGCCTCCCGGGACTGCGCCAACACCCGCCGGGTGTCGTTGCCGCCGGTGCCCGCGATCATCGGCACCCGGCCTGCGATCCGCGCGGCGGCGCACTCCAGGATGGCGGCGCGCTCGCTGGGCGCGAGGGTGGACGGCTCGCCCGTGGTGCCCAGGATCACCAGGGCGTCGATGCCGCTGTCCAACTGCCAGTCGATCAGCGCCTCCAGCGCGTCGTAGTCAACTCGATTTCCCTTGAACGGCGTCACCAGCGCCGTGGCGCAGCCGTAGAACAGGTTTCCCAGCATAAAACAACCTCCTTCCCGCGTCTTTTCAGCCTATGCGGGAAGGAGGAGGATTAGCCGATATTCGGCAGTCCCTTGTTCTATTTCTCCTGCGGGTTGATGTCCACGCCGGGGTAGCGCATCAGCAGCTCCGTCTGCTTGAAGCCGCACTTTTCCATCAGCTTCAGCACGTGGGGGATGCGGGCGCGGACGTTGGCCTCGGCGCAGAACAGCCGCGCCTTCTCAAACTCCTCGCAGGCCAGGCCCAGCATGCAGGTGCCCACGCCCATGCGCCGCCAGCGCTTGCTGGTCTGGATATAGCCGATGACGCCGGCGTAGCTCTCCCGCCAGATCAAAATTTCGCCGGCCATGCCGGTGGGGGAGACCGTCAAAATGCGGGTGAAGCCCTCCCGGTCGATGAAGGTGCGCAGCCAGGCGAAGTCGTGGGCGGTGTTGTACAGCTCGTTGTAGCGCTCCAGGAAGAACTTTTGCTCCGTAGGGTCGCTCAAATCGTCCTTCACCACCACGCAGCCCGCGGGCAGCTTGAAATCCTGGGCGAAGGGCAGCCGCAGCTGCATCTGCACCAGGCCGTCGTTGTCCTTGAAGCCCATGGGCTTGAGGCTCTCCAGCATCTCCTCGTCGTCGGGGTCGCAGCGGGTGTAGAGCCGGCAGAACTTCCCGGAATCATTGCAGATTTCCCGCCCCCGGGCCACCGCCGCGCCCAGCAGCGCGTCGGGGATGGGGCTGCCCTCCAGCTGCAGGCGCAC
>CAMVBO010000131.1 GCA_947165745.1 uncultured Clostridia bacterium
GAATGGGTGTTTTTGGAGTGCCCCTCCGCCTGCTGCGCAGGCACCTCCCCATTGCGATGGGGAGGCTTATATTGACAGCGCGATTGCGCGCTGCGGCGGCGCCAAAACGCCCGAAGGGCCGGGCCTGCGCAGATTCAGAAGGCAAATGCTTCGACTGCGCAAACCCGGCCCTTCGGACGGCTTTGAAAAGCGCCTGTTATTTCTCCGCGTCCAGCACGACCACCGGGGCGTCGGGGGCGTTCTTGGCGATGGAGGCGATGCCCTTCTTGGCGCTTGCCTTGGCCTTGTATCCCTCGGACCTGCCGATGTTCTGTCCGTTGCCGGCCTTCAGGCGGAAGCGGAACTCGCCGCCCTTATCCTTGTACAGTTCATATTTGGGGTTGGACTGCTTTTCCTCCCGGGTCTGATCCTCGATGGGAGCGCCCGCGTTCTTTTTGACGGAATTGATGCCATTTTCACAGGCGGACTGGGAGGTGTAAGTCTCGGAAGCGGTGAGGATGACTTCGCCGTTGGAAGCCTTGAGGTTGAAGGTGAACTCCCCGTTCTTCGCGGTGGTGATGACGAACTTGCCGGCCATTGTGTGATCCCCTTTCGTTTTTATTATACGTAAATTAAAACTGTTTATAGTATACCCTTTGTAAAGGAAATTGTCAATTTCAAATCGCGCTTTTTTGGCCAAAATCGCAGAAAAATATGGGATTTAAGGCGGCTATTGAGATTTGTTATCGCCACATGTGTCGCGCATTATTATCCGTGCCGTCGCAGCCCCTTGGGCAGGTGGTTTTTCAGCGCGCCGTCCGACGCCTTGCCCCAGCCCAGGGGCAGGCCCAGGCAGGTGACCAGCGTCCAACCCCTGTCCCCGTCGAAGGGCAGGGCCTCGCCGCGCAGATACGCGCCGGCCTGTTCCTCGGTGAGATTCGCGCGCCGCGCGGCGCAATCGACCGGCAGCGCCATGGCCAGCGCGTGCTCCGGCTCGACGTGGCTCCTGCCGATTCGCGCCAGGCACAGCCCGGGGCTGACCACCCGCAGGCCGGCGGTGTCCGGGGCGTCCGCGCTCATCAGAAACAGCCGGTCCCCCAGCCGCGCGGGCCGCATGTTCCGCCAGGCCTCCGGCAGGCGACAGACCTCATTTTCCAGCGCGTCCAGGATCGCGGCGGTCTGCCTGTCCGGCCTCGGCGCCGATGCCCTGTCGCGCGGGGGAAGCGCCCCGGCCTTGCGCAGCTTCGCCACGAAGTGGCCGTCGCCGCGCAGCCTGTGGGGCCACAGCCGCAGCATGCCGCCCCGGGACGCGCCCGCGCCGTCCAGGGAGAAGTCCTCCGGCGAAAACTCCGGGTGGCGCTCAAGGAACCCCCGCACGCTGCCCTCGTTCTCAAATTCGTTGAAGGTGCAGGTGGAGTACACCAGCCGCCCGCCGGGCCGCAGCATCCGGGCCGCCTGGTCCAGAATCTCCGCCTGCCGCCTGGCGCAGCCCTCCGGCGACGCCGCCTTCCACTCCTCCCGGGAGGCCGGGTCCCGCCGGAACATGCCCTCGCCGGAGCAGGGCGCGTCCACCAGAACGGCGTCAAAGCGCTCCGGCCAGACCCCCGCCAGCTTCGCCGGCAGGCCGCAGACCACCGTGGCGTTGGGCACGCCCATGCGCTCCAGGTTGCCCGCCAGCGCCTTCGCCCGGGCGGGCTCCGGGTCGTTGGACACCAGCAGCCCCGAATCCCCCAGCGCGGCGGCGATCTGGGTGCTCTTGCCCCCGGGCGCGGCGCACAGGTCCAGGATGTGTTCCCCGGGCCGGGCGTCCAGCGCGGCGGCGCTGGCCATGGCGCTGGCCTCCTGAATGTAGTACGCCCCCGCGGCGTGGGCGATGGCGCTGCCGGGCCGCAGGGCGCCGGTCAGACAATCGTCGTTCAGATACCGCCCGTTCGCCTCCCAGGGCACCGTGCCCCCGACGAACGCCGCCGCGGCCGCCTCCGCGCCCTCGCGCCTGGGGTTCAGCCGCAGCGCCAGCGCCGGGGCCTCCTCCAGCGCACGCAAAAAAGCCGGGGTTTCATCGCCCAGCATTTTTCGCATATTGTTGATAAATGTTTCATTCAGTGGAATCATGGTTCAGGCCCGGACGAAGGCGTCCAGCTCCGCGAAGTCGCGCGCCACCGGCCCGTCCCACAGCGTGGCGGGCAAGGTCTCGGCGCGGGCCATCTGCACCGCCCGCATGCCGGCGGCCACGGCCCCCTCCAGGTTCTCCGGCTTGTCGTCGGCGAACAGGCAGTCCCCGGCCTCGGCGCCCAGCGCGTCCAGGATCGCGGCGTACATCCTCGGATCCGGCTTGACGGCCCCCACCTCGGTGGAGATCACCACGGCGTCGAAGTCGTCCATGATGCCGTATTTGCCCATGAACACTTTTATGGAGGGCATGGCGTCGGAGAGTATGCCCAGCGACAGCCCGCGCCCCTTCCAGGTCTTCAGCCAGGGCTTTATGTCGTCAAAGAAGCCGTAACGCTGGATGTTGTCGGTGAAATCGTCGGCCAGGCGCTGGATCTCGTCCGGGGTCATGTGCCAGTCCATGCGCGCGTCCATCGCCCGGATGTACTCCCGGCGATAGCCGCGTTCCTCCTCCACGTCCTTCATCAGCCGCGCCTCGTCCAGCCACTGGACGGACTGGCGGTGGGCCAGCAGGTATCTGGCGGTGTGGATGTCCCGGGCGCGCTCGCCCAGTATGTCCGCGATGCCGAAGGGCAGGCACCAGTCCCCCCTGCGGGGATAGACCAGCACGCCGCCGCAGTCCAATATCAAATGCTTCATTTGTGGCTGTCGATCTCCTTGGTCAGGGCGTTGGGCGCGTCGACATAGCACTCGGTCTTCTCCGGCAGGCCCTTGCTCTTGAGCCGTCGGGCGATGATCGTGCGCACGATGGCGTAGATCAGCGCGAAGGTGGGCACGCTCAACACCATGCCGGCGAAGCCGAACAGCCCGCCGCCCACCGTGATGGACAGCATGATCCAAAAGGCCGACAGGCCCACGTGGTCGCCCAGGATCAGCGGGCCGATGATGTTGCCGTCGATCTGCTGCAGGATGATGATGAATATGCCGAACCACAGCGCGCTCATCGGGTTCACCAGCAGCAGGAACAGTATGCTGGGAATGGCGCCGAAGTAAGGACCGAAGAAGGGGATGACGTTGGTCACGCCCACGATCACACTGATCAGCAGTGGGTATTCGATGCCGAAGATCAGCATGCACACATAGCAGATCACGCCGATGATCAGCGAATCCAGGATCTTGCCGATGATGAACCCGGCGAAGATGTCGTTGGCGCGGCGCGCCCAGTAGATCAGCGTCTCACAGGTGGCCGGCTTCATCGTGGCGTAGCAGAGCTTCTTGGCCTGGGCCAGGAACCGCTCCCGGTCGATGAGCATGTAAATGGAGGCGATCAGGCCCACCAACGCGTGGAACAGCACCTTGTATACGCCGTTGCCGATGCTGCCGGCGATGGCCAGCACGTTGTTAAACAGCACGGTGCTGTAGGTGCTCAATTCGCTCAAGCGCTTGGTCAGCTGGCTGGCGGCGTTGTCCCAAAGCGCCATCAGCCTGTCCGTCTCAAGCCCAAGGTGCTTCAGGAACGTGGCGTTCTCCACCAGTTTCTGGAAATCCTGTCGGCTGCGGGGCACGTTCTTGGTCACGATGTTGACCACGGATTTCAGCGAGCTGACCACCTGGGGCACCAGCATGACGAAGAACCCGGCCAGCAGCGCCAGCACCAGGATGTAGGTGACGAGGATGGACAGCACGCGGACCAGCTTGGGGGGGGGCGTGCGCCGGGATATCAGCTTGGCGAAGAGGCGCTCCACGCGGTTGACCAGGGGCAGCAGCACAAACGCGATGGCGAAGCCGATGAACATCGGCAGGGCCACGCGGAGCACCTGGCTGACGATGCCCCAGAGCAGGCCGATGTGCATTACCGCCGCGTAGACGACGATGCCGACGCATACCACGATGATGTTGGATATGGTCCTGCCTCGCAGACCATGGGGAATGAGCGATTTCATGTTTTGCCTCCGTATTGTCTTCGGCTTCACGCCGTGGTTTGAGGGCGCCGCGCCATCCGTTGAGGGCATCCCGCCGCATCCAAATCGGCGCGGCTTTCCGCTGGACATCCTGCGCGGCGCGGCGGCGAAGACGAAGGATCTTTGCGCTTATGGAATAACATTTCCACCAATTATCATTATACCACACAACCGCATTCCCCTCAAGGGGTGTCGACAATTCGTCGTTTTTTGTCCAGATTTCTTCCTATTATATAGGTGTGCGCGGCGCGTCAATTCCCGCAGGGATTCATCCGCTTTCCTTGAGAATGTTCGGGTTTTCTCCGAGGCGTGCCGCCAGCGCCCGCCACAGCGCCGTGGATTCCCCTGCGCCTGAGATGAAATCCCGAACAATCCCTTCGACGGTATCGGGCCAGCTTCCGTCAAAGCAGTTCGGCGCGACCAGCGTCGGCTGGCGCAGCACGGCGTCCACTTGGGCCAGCGCGTCCCCCGGCCCGTAGCCCGAGGGCGCGTCCGTCACGGCGAAGGCTCCCGCCGCGCTTAAGCTCGCCTGGCAGTCCTCCGACAGCAGCCAGTTCAGGAACGCCGCGCACAGCGCCTGCCGCGGCGCGTCCCCCTTGTTCACGATGCCCAGGCACAGCAGCTGGTCGGTGAACGCCGCGGCGCCGGGGGACAGCCGCCAGTCCGGCCCCTTGCCCTGGCCAGACAGCGCCTCCAGCCGCCGCGCTTCCCGCTGGGTGACCAGCAGTGCCGGAGCCTCGCCGTTGATGAATCGCCGCCAGGCGTTTCCGTCAAAGCTGAAATCCTCCGGCAGGCGGCAGGGCAGCAGCGATCCCGCCGGTTCCGGGGCGGCGCTCGGCGGGGGCGTGGCGGAGCCCTCCAGCCCCAGGTCCACCCCCGGCAACTCCACCTCCGGCGGGGCGCCCTCCTGGACCGCCTCCGCGCGCCGAGCGGAGCACATGGCCAGCAGCGCCGCGCCCCAGTGCCGCCAGGGCTCGTCTTCCATCACCGCCGGGGACAGCCCCGCGCCCTTCCAGTCCTCGGGGACGCCGTCGGTCATCGCCGCGTTATACGCCCAGATGTATCCGCCCATGGCCACCGGCGCGGCGTAGACCGACCCGTTCCACCGCCCGCACCGGCTCAGCGGCGCGCGCAGTTTCTCCGCCACGTCCAGCGCCGCCAGTCCCACCGGCGAATCCAGCAGCCCCGGCGGAAACAGCAGCATGTCCGGCGGGAGGATGCCGCTGTCTGAAAAGGACGCGATGGCGTTTGCGTCCACGGCTTGGGGCTGCACGTACACGCCCGGATGGCGCTTTTCAAACCCGGCGGCGCAGCGGTTCAGCCATCCGGTCAGCCCGCCGGACCCGCTGGGCCAGCCCTCGAACACCCACAGTCGCAGCACGCCGCTCCATCCCGCGTATTTTGCCGCCACCAGCGGCTGGCTGTCCATCGGCAGCACTCGCCGCGCGTGCAGAAGCAGCGGCAAAAGCAGCGCCGTGCCCAGCAGAAAAAGCGGAAAACGAACCCTTTTCACTGAAATTCCTCCTATATATGCCCGTAATCGCGGACATCCTGCATTTCTTCCCAGACTATGCAGCTTTTCTGCGAAATAGGCCCCAAATCAGGCTGTCAATGTAAAGATTCAGAAAAATCGAAAAATCCCCATTGACAACAGAAATCCGTTTTGATATACTAATCAAGCTGTCGCGAGGACAGGGGGTCAAAACCCTGAGGAAACGGCAGCGGCGAACCTTGAAAACGATACAGAGAGACGAGAGAGAAACGGGTCGTTAAGCT
>CAMVBO010000132.1 GCA_947165745.1 uncultured Clostridia bacterium
GGCCGCCGTCCCCGGCGTTGATCACCGGCACCGTGGCGGCGCGGCTGGCCACCAGCGGCGCGCCCTCCTTGGGATGGCGCATGGCGATGATGTCCGCGTAGCCGGAGACCACGCGCACGGTGTCCGACACGCTTTCGCCCTTGGCGGCGGAAGAACTCTGGGCCTCCGAAAAGCCCAGCACCTGGCCGCCCAGCTCGTACATGGCGGCCTCGAAGGACAGCCGCGTGCGGGTGGAGGGCTCGAAGAACAGCGTGGCCAGCTTCTTATAGCGACACTTTTCCCGATAGGCGTCGGGATGGGCGATGATGTCGTTGGCCACGGCAATCAGCTCGTCGATTTCCTGGACGGACAGCTCCTGTATGTCGATCAGGCTCCTCATGCTCTGCCTCCGATCCAGCTCTCGTCCGAGGGGTTGTCCCGGAACTTCCTGAGCCTTGATACGTCCTCGGGTCTGATGTAGCCCGTCTCGGCGGCCACCTCGGCCACGGCGTCCAGGTTGGTGAGGCTCACGTTCTTCACATTGGCCTCGGCCAGGCGGTCCAGGCCCTTTTTCATGCCGTAGGTGAATATGGACGCGATGCCCAGCACCTCGGCCCCGGCCTCGCGCAGCACGTTGACCACCTCGATGCAGCTGCCCGCGGTGGAGATCAGATCCTCGACCACGACCACCTTCTGGCCCTTCTCCAGCCTGCCCTCGATCTGGTTGCCCCGGCCGTGGTCCTTGGCGCTTGAGCGCACATAGCCCATGGGCAGGCCCATCAGGTGGCCCACGATGGCGGCGTGGGCGATGCCGGCGGTGGACGTGCCCATCAGCACCTCCACGTCCGGGTACTCCCGGCGGATGACCTCCGCCAGGCCGTTTTCCACGTCGTTTCTGACTTCCGGCGCCGTCAGCGTCAGCCGGTTGTCGCAGTAGATGGGGCTCTTGATGCCGCTGGCCCAGGTGAAGGGCTCGTCCGGGCGGAGAAAGACCGCGCCGATGGAGAGAAGGTCGCTTGCGATTCGCTTGTTCATCATACAGAACCTCCGTTTTATTCGAGAGTGGAGAGTGGAGAGTGGAGTGTGGAGTTGTGGTACAAATTCCTTCGGAATTTGTTTTGATTCAATGGCAAAGCATGATGGACATTGCACATACAATGGGCTGGAGTGTCAGCGCGGCAGCTGCCATAAACGCCACACTCCAAACTCCACACTGAAAGAATACGTCACCCGATAAACGCCTCGCAGCACCTGCGATACGCCGCCACGGGGTCGTCGGCCGCGGTGATGGGTCTTCCCACGACGATGTAATCGCTGCCCAGCTCCCGGGCCCTGGCGGGGGTGGTGACGCGCACCTGGTCGCCCACGGCCCCGTCGGCAAAGCGCACGCCGGGGGTGACGGTGACGAAGCCCGCGCCGCAGTTTTCATGCACGACGGGGCTCTCCAGCGGCGAGCACACCACGCCGTCCAGGCCGGCCGCCTGGGCGTTCTTCGCGTAGTGCAGCACCACGTCCGGAAGGGGCGCGTCGATCAGCAGCTCGTCTTTCATGCGCTGTTCGCTGGTGGATGTCAGCTGGGTGACGGCGATCAGCAGCGGCCGGGTGCCGTCCGGGCGGGTGAGGCCCTCGATGGCGGCCTTCATCATCTCGATGGTGCCGAAGGCGTGCAGGTTGGTCATGTCCACGTCCAGGTCCCTGAGCACCGCCATGCTCTTTTTCACGGTGTTGGGAATGTCGCACAGCTTGAGATCCAGGAAGATGCTGTGGCCGCGCCGCTTGATCTGACGCACGATCTCCGGCCCCGCGCCGTAGAACAGCTCCATGCCGATCTTCACATAGGGCTTGCGGGCCTCGCCGCTGAATTTGTCCAGGAATGAGAGCACCGCCTCGCGGCTGGAAAAATCGCAGGCGATGATGACGTCCTTACCCATGATGCGCACCTCCTATGATGTCGGAAAGATTTTCAATGCCGTATTTTTGCATGGCTCCGGGCAGCGCCTCGATGATCTGCGGGCAGGCCCAGGGGTTCACCAGGTTCTCCGCGCCGACCTGCACCGCCGTGGCCCCGGCCAGCATCATCTCGATCACGTCCTCGGCGCAGGCCACGCCGCCGATGCCCATGATGGGCAGGCCGGTGGCCTCATACACCTGCCACACCATCCGCAGCGCCACCGGGAATACCGCCCGGCCGGAGAAGCCGCCCATGGTGTTGGCAATGACGGGCGCGCGCCGCTTCAGGTCGATGCGCATGCCCAGCAGGGTGTTGATGAGGCTGATGCCGTCCGCGCCCGCGTCCGCGCAGGCCCGGGCGATGGCCGCGATATCGGTGACGTTGGGCGTCAGCTTCATAAACACCGGCTTCTTCGCCACGGCCTTCACGGCCCTTGTCACCGCCGCGGCGCTCTCCGGCTCGGTGCCGAAGGACATGCCCCCGTTGTGCACGTTGGGGCAGGAGACGTTGATCTCCAATATGCCGATGCGGGGGTCCTTGTCAAGCAGCACCGCGCAATAGGCATAATCCTCGATGGAGAAGCCGGAGATGTTCGCCACGGCGGGCTTGTGGAACACCTTTTCCAGCCTCGGCAGCTCCTCGGCAATCACGGCCTCCACGCCGGGGTTTTGGAGCCCCACGCTGTTGATCATGCCGCCCCCGCACTCGGCGATGCGGGGCAGAGGGTTGCCGAAGCGGGGCTCTCTGGTGGTGCCCTTGAGGGCGATGCTTCCCAGCGCGTTGATGTCGTAGAGCTCCGCGAATTCGTAGCCGAAGCCGAAGGTGCCGCTGGCGGGGATCACCGGGTTCGACAATTCGAGACCGGACAGGTTGACGGAGAGGTTTACCATAGGATCTCCTCCTTTGTCAGGATCGGCCCGTCCTTGCAAATGCGCTTGGGCCCGGCGACGGTTTGGCAGGAGCAGCCCATGCAGGCCCCGAAGCCGCAGCCCATGCGGGCCTCGAAGGAGAACTGGCCGCCGGACGCGATTTTGTGCACGGCCTTCAGCATCGGCTCCGGCCCGCAGGCGCAGACGTACTCGCCGCCCTGCAAGGCGTTGGTCACAAAGCCCTTCATGCCGGCGCTGCCGTCCACGGTGGTCACGGTCACGTTCACGCCCAGCGCGGCGAACGACATGTCGTAGAAGATCTCGTCGGCCCTGTTGAAGCCCAGGACCACCGAGGGCTTCCTGCCCGAGGCGATCAGCCGCTTGGCCAGGCCGTACAGTGGGGGCACGCCCACGCCGCCGCCCACCAGCACGGGAGCCTGCGGGCAGGCGGCGATGTCATAGCCGTTGCCCAGGCCCACAAGGCAGTCCAGGGCCTGGCCGGGCTGCATGCCGGACATCTGCCCGGTGCCCTTGCCCACGACCTTGTAAATGATGACCAGGCCCTTGTCGTCCCAGTCGCACACGGAGATGGGCCGGCGCAGGAACAGCCCGTCCAGGGCGATGTTGATGAACTGCCCCGGCGCGGTGATGACGCCGGTGTCGCCGGTCAGGGTCATGCGGTATACGCCGGGGGCGATCTCCCGGTTGTCGGTAATCGTGTAGGTGACTTGGTTCATGTTTGCTCCTTGGTTTGTTTTATTTCAGTTGCTTGGACAGATACAGCACCAAGCTGTCGTCGTTGCGGCATTCGCCGTACTGCGGGCAGACCCTTTCGCCGTACCACGCGCCGGTCCCGTCCGGGACATAGCCGCGCTTGACGTACATCCTTTGGGCGCTGCCGTAGCCCTGGTGCAAGCCGACGCCGAGGTAAACGGTGTCCGCGTACCGGGCGGCGATGGTTTCGGCGGCATCCATCAGCGCGCTGCCGACGCCGTTTCTGCGGTACTTCTCCAGCACGCCGAAGTCGACGATTTCGGGAAGGCCCCTGCCGGCGAAGGCGCCCCACTTTGAATCGGGATAGACGTTGACGTAGCCGGCCACGTCGCCCCTGTATTCGGCGACCAGGGAGATGGAGCGACCCTCCGCCTGGTCCTTCAGCCGCGCCAGGTATTTGTCGATGCGCTGGTTCCAGCCCTGGGCAATCTCCCCGTCGGTGATGGTTTGGGCATCGCTTGGCTCCATGTCGCGGATGAGCAGGTCGGTGGTTTCATAGTAAATCATGTTTTACTCCGCATGATGGTATTACAGAGGATGAATTGGCGCTTTGCGCCATGATTTGAATTGCACCTCTTATGCGCCGACTGCCGGCTTCTCAATCCTGCGGATTGGGAAGCGGCACCGAGCGCAATTCACGCCCGAAGGGCAATTCATGGCCGACAGGCCAATTCACGCACCGAAGGCGCAATTCATTTTCTGATTGGCTCTGCCAATCAGAATCATGCGTCGATCGTCGACACCGTCAGCGTGGTCTCCTCCAGCACGTCCAGCAGCACCCGCACGGTGTCCAGGCTCGTGAACATGGTTACGTTGTTCTCGGTGGCGGCGCGGCGAATCTTCACGCCGTCGGTCAGGGCGCTGACGGAGTTGATGTTGCGGGTGTTGATGACATAGGCGATGTGACCCTGGCGCATGGATTCCATAATCTCGTCGGAGTTGTCCTCGCCAATCTTCTTGAGCACGTGGGTGCGGATGCCCCGCTCCTTCAAATATGCGGCGGTGCCCTCGGTGGCCTCGATGTTGAAGCCCAGGTTGTAGAACCGGCGGATCAGCGGCTCGGCCTCGGCCTTGTCGCCCCGGGCGATGGTGGCGAACACCGTGCCGTAGTTCTGCAGCCGCAGCCCGGCGGCCTGCAGCGCCTTGTACAGCGCGCGGTTCAGCTTGTCGTCGTAGCCAATGGCCTCGCCGGTGGACTTCATCTCCGGCGACAGGTAGGCGTCCAGGCCCTTGATCTTGTTGAAGGAGAACACCGGCACCTTCACGTAGTAGCGCTGCTTTTCCTCCGGGTACAGGTCGAAGATGCCCTGCTCCTTCAAACTCTTTCCGAGGATGGCCTCGGTGGCGATGTCCGCCAGGGACCAGCCGGTGGCTTTGGAGAGGAACGGCACCGTGCGGGAGGAGCGGGGGTTCACCTCGATGATGTACACATTCTCGTCCTTGTCCACGATGAACTGAATGTTGTAAAGGCCCACGATGCCGATGCCCAGGCCCAGCTTCTTGGCGTATTGCAGGATGATGCCCTTCACCTTGTTGGAGATGGAGAAGGAGGGGTAGACCGAGATGGAGTCGCCGGAGTGGATGCCGGTGCGCTCCACCAGCTCCATGATGCCGGGCACGAACACGTCGCGGCCGTCGCAGATGGCGTCCACCTCCACTTCCTTGCCCTGGATGTAGTGGTCCACCAGCACGGGCTTGTCCGCGTCGATCTCCACGGCTTCCTTCAAATAGCGGCGCAGCTGCTGTTCGTTGGCCACGATCTGCATGGCCCGCCCGCCCAGCACAAAGCTCGGCCGCACCAGCACCGGATAGCCGATTTCACTCGCGGCGGCCACGCCCTCTTCCACGTTGGTCACCGCGCGGCCCTGGGGCTGGGGGATGTTCAGCTGCTTGAGGATCTCCTCGAAGGAACCCCGGTCCTCGGCCCGCTCGATGGCGGCGCAGTCGGTGCCGATCAGCTTCACGCCCCGCTCCATCAGCGGCTGGGCCAGGTTGATGGCCGTCTGGCCGCCCAGGGAGGTGATCACGCCCTCGGGCTGCTCGAAGTCGATGACGTTCATCACGTCCTCCGGCGTCAGAGGCTCGAAATACAGCTTGTCGCTGGTCTTGTAGTCGGTGGAGACGGTCTCCGGGTTGTTGTTGATGATAATGGCCTCATAGCCGTTGCGGCGAATGGTCTGCACCGCGTGGACGGTGGAGTAGTCGAACTCCACGCCCTGGCCGATGC
>CAMVBO010000133.1 GCA_947165745.1 uncultured Clostridia bacterium
GGTGTGGCCGATGTGCATGTTCCCGCTGGGATAGTAGATCGGCGTGGTCAGGTAAAACGTGGGTTTGGCCATGATAAATTCCCCCTGTCGATAAAATAGCGCGCCCCTGAAATGCAGGGGCGCGATGTGCGCGGTACCAACCCTTTTCACGCGATCCGAAACGGAATCGCGCCTTGGATGCCTGTAACGGGGCGGCAGGTCTGCCTCCGTCGGGCGCTCAAGCCTTGCGGCAGTTCACGCCCGAGGCTCCGGAGCCATTTTCGCGCGTCCTCGGTTGCCGGCTCTCACCCGCCCCGGCTCTCTTGAAACCTCAAAAACGCGCTACTCTCTCCATCAAAGCCGTTGCGACTATTATAATGCCCCGCCGTGTTAAAAGTCAAGCCTATGGCGGGATATATGTGGCGGCTATGGGCTCCGCCGCATTTCTCCTTCCCATCCGTCTCAAAATATGCTATCATATTCCCGGCTCAATAAAACACGAAAGGATGATTCCCATGCCCGCCAAATGGCTCAAAGACGCGGTCTTCTACGAGATCTACCCCCAGTCCTTCAGGGACACCAACGCCGACGGCATCGGCGATCTGAACGGCATCATCGAAAAGCTGGACTACGTGAAGTCCCTGGGCTGCAACGCCCTGTGGATCAACCCCTGCTTCGACTCCCCCTTCCACGACGCCGGCTATGACGTGCGCGACTACAAAAAGGTGGCCTCCCGCTACGGCGCCAACGAAGATCTGTACCGCCTGTTCGACGAGGCGCACAAAAAGGGCATCCGGGTGCTCCTGGACCTGGTGCCCGGCCACACCAGCGAGGAGCACCCCTGGTTCCGCGCCAGCCAGAGCGCCGACCAGCCCAACGAATTCACCAACCGCTACATCTGGACGGACAACTGGTTCTGCGGCAGCAACCTGAACTACATTGCCGGCGAGGCCGAGCGCCCCAACGCCTACATCGTCAACTTCTTCAAATGCCAGCCCGCGCTGAACTTCGGCTTTTTGCACCCCCAGGAGCGCTGGCAGCTGCCCATGAACCACCCGGACTGCGTGGCCACCCGCGAAGCCATGAAGGACGTGATGCGCTTCTGGCTGTCCCACGGCTGCGACGGCTTCCGGGTGGACATGGCCGCGTCGCTGGTGAAGTACGACGACGAAGTGAAATCCGGCACCTGCGCCATCTGGCGCGAGGTGCGCTCGATGCTGGACCGCGAATTTCCCGAGGCCGCCATCGTGGCGGAGTGGGCGCGCCCGGACCTGTCCCTGCCGGCAGGCTTCGACATGGACTTCATCCTCAACGACCCCCACACCCATTACGCCACGCTGCTTCGGGATTACTACGCGCCGGTGAACAACAGCTGGTTCAAAAAGGACGCCCCCGCCCGGGACATCCACCCGTTCATGGACGTCTACCGGCGCTGGTATGAGCAGACAAAGGGCGCGGGCTACATCTGCCTGCCCACCTGCAACCACGACACCCCCCGCCCCCGCTTCGGCCTGGACGAGACGGAGCTGAAGCTGGCCTACGCCTTCATCTTCACGATGCCCGGCGTGCCCTTCCTGTACTACGGCGACGAAATCGGCATGCGCTATCAGGACAGCCTGCCCACCAAGGAGGGCGGCTACCAGCGCACCGGCACCCGCACGCCCATGCAGTGGGACGGCGGCAAAAACCTGGGCTTCTCCGATGCCGACGCCGAAGCGCTTTACCTGCCCGTGGACCCCGCGGCTGACGCGCCCACCGTGGCCGGACAGGAGTCGGAACCCGACTCCCTGCTGAATACCGTGAAGGCGCTGCTGAAACTGCGCCACGGACATGAGGATCTGCAGGCCGACGGCGCTTTTGAGATCGTCTGCTCCGACCCGGGCCAGCCCTTCGTCTACCGGCGCGGCGGCCTGCTTCTGGCGGTGAACCCCGCGGGGAAGGCCCTCGCGGTCAAGGCCCCGGCCAACGGCATGTCGCCGATCTATGCCATCGGCAAAGCCTCCGTCGACGGCGAAAACCTCGTTCTCGGCCCGCAGTCGTTCGTAGTGCTGGGATAAGAAAAACCGGATTGCCACGTCGGGACATCTCGTGTCCTTCCTCGCAATGACGCTGCAGGATACTGCAATGCGGCTATGTCATTGCGAGGGGTTCAAGGCATTGGCTTTGAACGACGTGGCAATCCGGTTCTCAATCAGTGGCTGCACCTACAAGCCGCTGTCCCAACTCCACACTCAACTACGCCCACACCAGCCAGATCACCAGCGCGCCGGAGACGGCGGCGATCAACGTGAAGGGGATGCCGATGCGCAGGAAGTCGCGGGTCTCTACCTTATAGCCCTCCTTCTGGAGGATGCCGATGCCGGCAATGTTGGCGGAGGCGCCGATGGGGGTGATGTTGCCGCCCAGGGTCGCGCCGATCAGCAGCCCGAAGGCCAGCAGGTACGGCTCGATGCCCAGCATGGCGGAGATGCTCCCCACCACCGGCAGCATCGTGGCCACATAGGGAATGTTGTCGATGAACGCGCTCAGCAGCACCGACACGCCCACGATCAGCACGTACATCTGCAGCTTGCTGCCACCGCCGATCTTCACGAACAGCTGGGCGATGGCATCGATCACGCCCGCGGCGGTCAGGCCGGCAATCACAATGAACAGACCCGTCAACAGCAGCAACGTCTTGTAGTCGATGGCCTTGGCGACGCTGGCGATCAGCGCCTTGCCCTTGCCGCCCCGCAGCGTTTCATACACCACGCCGATCACCGCCAGCGCCATGCAGATGATGCCGTTGGTCAGCTCCGGCTTGTTGGGAAACTGGCTGGCCGCGATCAGCAGCAGCACCGTGCCCAGCAACAGCGCCGTGGGCACGTAGTCCTTCACCTCGGTCATCTGGCCCGGGACGATCTTGCGGCCCTTCTCCGCCCGGAACAGCCACAGAAGCACCGGCACGGTCAGCAGCGCGCCCAGCTCCACGGCAAAGAAGATGCCCGGCCGGCCGTGGAACACGAAGAAGTCGTTGAAGCTCATGCCCACATAGCCCGCCAGCAGGATGGACGTGGTGTCGCCCACCAGCGTGGCCGCGCCCTGCAGGTTGCTGGACACGGCGATGGCGATGATCACCGGGATCGGATTGGTCTTGATCTGCTTCGCCACGGCCAGCCCCACCGGCGCCACCATCAGCACCGTGGCCACGTTGTCCACGAAGGCCGAGATGATGCCGGAGAACAGGCTCAGCGCCACGATGGCCCAGCGCACGTCCGGCACCAATTTAAGCAACCCCTCCGCCATGCGCTGGGGCATGCCGCTCTGGATGAACAGCTCCACCACGGCCATGGTGCCCGTCAGCATCATCAACACGTTCCAGTTGATGGCCCCGAGGGCCCTGTCGACGGGCAATATGCCCAGCACGATAAACACCGCCGCCGCGCTCAGGGCGATGATCCAACGCTGCTCCGAGAATTTCAGCAGCAGCGCGTACATCACCGCGAACAACGCCAGCGCCACCCACATCTGATTCAAGTCAGTCCCCTCCTGATGCCATCCCGCTCCATGCAGCCCGTAAAAAACAACAGATATAGCCGCGCTATACCTGTTCTCGCAAAAGGGCGCACGCATAGCAGGGCCATGCGAGTCTCACAATTTAAAGCCTTGCCGGGACATTCCCGCGCCGGGACGGTCGTCCGTGTTGACGGCTTGGCTCCGCGGTGACGCGGCTGTTACTCCCTCTCCATACCGATTATATCATCTTTGATCCGGCGCATGGCTATGTTTGGGTTAAATATGCAGCGCCGCGATCTGCCTGTCGATGTTCTCATAAAACCGGGCGATGTGCAGCCCGTCCACCAGGCCGTGGTGGGCCAGCAGCGTCACCGGCATCATCAGCCGCCCGCGCCAGTCCGCCTCGAATTTGCCCCAGGAGATGCGGGGGTTCGACTCGTCCCCGCCCGCCGTGGGCTGGATCAGCTGGGTATAGCGCAGCCAGGGCAGGCTGGTGACGAAGTACAGCCCCTCCACGTCGTCATCCTCCTCGATGGCGCCCTTCCGATCCGCGATCAGCCTCCGCCGAAGCGCGCGCTTGGTCTCGGCATAGAACGGGTATTCATCCCAGCCCATGTCGTGATACAGCGTGCAGTAGCCATAGGTACCGTCCTCCAGCAGCTCCACATGGGAGGTGCCGCAGGCGTCGTACTCGGCGATGCCGCCCTGGTGGATACGCCGCCGCAGCTCCGGCACGGCGTTCGCCGCCAGCGCCGCAACGTGCATGAACGCCAGGTAGAACGAACAGCCGGCCTCCTTGCAGAAATCCCGGAGCGCCGTCACGTCCACGTCCACGGTCACGCCCATCATCGGGTTTTGCATCGTGCGGAAGTAGTCGAAGTGGGCCCGCCGGGGATAGCTCTCCATGTCGATCATCCGGTAATTCACGCTTCTCACCTCTATCGGAAACGAAATACCGGCACCCGTCCTTGAATCAACGGGACGGATGCCGGATAATCGCCTTTTTCGGCAGTCGATGGGTATCTTACGCGATGGGCTGGGCCTTCACCTTGGCCAGGTGCACGAAGCGCGGCAGGCTGTTCTCCTTGGGCAGCTGGGTCTCGCCCTGGATCAGCGGCAGCGCGTAGTCGATGAAGTCCTGGGTCAGGCCGTCGCCGGTCTCGTTGATCCACTCGACGGGCACCTTCTTCTCGGTGTTGGCCACGTCGGTGAGGTTGAACAGCTTGATGTTGCACACGTACTTGCCGTCCACATAGGCGCGCTCGAAGCCCACCATCTTGTCGGTGATGCCCGCGACGGCGTTCTCAACGGCGGCCTTGCCGGCGGAGAAGCTCTCGTCGATGTCGGTCTGGGACGCGGAGTGGGCCGCGCAGCGCTGCAGCAGGCTCAGCTCGATGCCGCGCACCTTCGCGCCGGTGGCAGCCTTCAGGTGGTTGGCCAGGAAGGAGGCCAGGCCGCCCAGCTGGGTGTGGCCGAAGGCGTCCTTGGCGGCGTTCGCGCTGCCGTACTCGGAGATGAACTTGCCGTCCTTGTCGTGGATGCCCTCGGAAACGACCACCAGGCACTTCTTCTGCTTGGCGTAGATGCCCTTGACCTTCTCGGTGAAGGCGTCCAGGTCAAAGTCCTTCTCGGGCAGATAGATCAGGTCCGCGCCGTCGCCGGCGAAGCCCGCCAGAGCGGCCGCGGCGGTCAGCCAGCCCGCGTGACGGCCCATGCACTCGATCACGGTGATCATGCCGGTGTCGTACACGGTGGAATCGCGGTACACTTCCATGACGGAGGTGGCGATGTACTTGGCGGCGGAGGCGAAGCCGGGGCAGTGGTCGGTGCCGTACAGGTCGTTGTCGATGGTCTTGGGAATGCCCATCACGCGGCACTCATAGCCGTTCTTCAGCATGAACTTGGAGATCTTGTTGCAGGTGTCCATGCTGTCGTTGCCGCCGTTGTAGAAGAAATAGCGCACGTTGTACTTCTTGAAGATCTCCAGGATGCGCTTGTAGTCGGTGTCGTCCTCGTCGGGATCGGCCAGCTTATAGCGGCAGGAGCCCAGCGCGGAGGAGGGGGTGTACTTCATGTAGGAGAGCTCCTTGGGGTCCTCCTTGCCCATGTCGATCAGGTCGTCGTCCAGCACGCCCTTGATGCCGTGCAGCGCGCCCAGGACCTGGGTGATGTCCGGATTTTCCAGCGCGGTCTTGATCGCGCCATAGGCGGAAGCGTTGATGACGGCGCTGGGGCCGCCGGACTGACCGATGATGCATGCGCCTTTCAGCTGGCTCATTGTCATTCATTCCTTTCAAA
>CAMVBO010000134.1 GCA_947165745.1 uncultured Clostridia bacterium
ATGTCCTGGTTGTCGCCGCGCACCACCAGCACGATCTCGGTGTACAGATAGGGCTTGGTGAAGGAGTAGCTCATGGCCCGCTCCTCAGTGTAGCCCACGCCGTTGCAAGCGATGTCAAAACGGCCACCCTTCACGCCGTCCAGTATGGCGTCCCAGTTGGTCTCCAAAAACTCGGGCTCCACGCCCAGGCTCTGGGCGATCAGCGTGCCAACCTCCACGTCAAAGCCAGTGAGCACATCGTTTTCGTCGTGATAGGTCCAGGGCTCCCAGTTGCCCTCGGTGGCAATGACCAGCTTACCCTGTTCCTTGATCCGGGTCAGCAAATCGCCCTCCTCCGCCAAGGCCATGGCGGACAGCGCGAAAACCAGCAGCATTGCGATGGCAATAATCCTCTTCATAGTATCCTCCTTGGGTTGCCTTGGGATGGCGCCGCCCTTCGCGGCGTCGTGGCCCTATCATAGCACACAATTCCGACTAATGCAATCACCTTTACTGTGCTAACAAATATTTAATTGTTGTCAATTGATGCGGGCTGATTTTGCCGCGTTTTCGTCCGTTGATCGAGCCAATCCAAGCGATATCCGCCGCAGGCCGCGTCCCTTCGCCGATCGCGCATCGTTCCCGCGTATATTTTTTTCTCAACCTGAAATGCGACCATCTGTCGGCGTCTTTTCCGCCGGGCCCGCGCGCCGAATTCTTGACAGACGCTGCATTGCAAGTCGAGGAAAAGCAACGCAGAAATGCAGCCTTAGACGCCGAAAATGCATGTTCAGGATTTTAGAAACACACTCTAGTATTAAATATCGCGGCGATCCGCTTTTCGGTTGTTCCAGCGCCGGAACTATGTTATAATTATAGCACAAATCGGAGAAAACCCGGCGAAGGCCCTGTCGCCGTTTCGGCCTTTCGGCGCGATGCCGGGAGGCGCGCAAAAGAGGTAAGCGAACGCATGGTGTTCAACAGCTTTGGATTTATCTTTCTTTTCTTTCCCATATTCCTGATTCTCTACAGGCGCGCGCCGCGCCGCTGGTGCCAGGCCCTGCTGTGCGTGGGCAGCCTGGTCTTTTTCGGCATCGGCGTGCGCGCCGCCCCCTGGCAGCTGGCGCTGCTGGCAGCCATGACGGCCTTCGGTGCGCTGGGCTGCGCGGCGTTCCGCCGCCCGTCGCTGCGCAAGCGGGGCCTCTTTATCCTGTGGGTCGCGATCACTGCCGCGCCGCTGGCCTATGTGAAGCTGGCGGGGCTGGTTCGTCCCGACGCGCCGTCGCTGCCCCTGGGGCTCAGCTTTTACACCTTTCAGTTGATTGCCTTTCTGACCTACGCCTATAAGGGTGGCGAGACCACGGTTCTGGACGTGGCCACGGGCACGCTGATGTTCCCCAAGCTGATCTCCGGCCCGCTGGCTGACCCGGAGGATATCCTGTGTGAGGCAGCCGCGCCCCGGCGCAGCCGCGGCCGGCTGGACGCCGGGCTGGAGGCTTTCATACTTGGCCTGGCTTGCAAGGTGGTCATCGCGGACCACCTTGCGGGCATGCTGGGACAGATCCGCACCTGGGGCGTGCGAGCGGTATCCCCGCAGCTGGCCTGGATCGGCATGATCGGCTACGCGCTGCAGCTGTACTTCGATTTTTGGGGCTATTCCCGCATGGCGGTGGGCCTGGGCCTGATGCTGGGCATGCGCCTGCCGGAGAACTTCGACCACCCCTACTGCGCCGGCAGCGTCGCGGAATTCTGGCGGCGCTGGCACATCACCCTGGGCCAGTGGTTCAAGGTGCACGTCTACATCCCCCTGGGCGGCAGCCGCAAGGGCAAGCCGCGCATGGTGCTGGCCACGCTGGCGGTTTGGCTGCTCACCGGGCTGTGGCACGGCGCGGGCTGGAACTACATCCTGTGGGGGCTGACGATGTTTTTGCTGATCACCGGCGAACGGCTGCTGTACGGCAAATCGCTGCGCAGACACCCCTGGCTGGGGCACATCTACGTGCCACTGGTCATCACCCTCTCCTGGATATTCTTCATCACCCCCACGCCTGCGGAGGCGGGCGCCTACTTCATGCGCCTGGTGGGCCTGGGCGGCGTCGGCCACAGCGCCGGGGACTGGCTGGACGCGCTGCGCTGGTGCTGGCCCTATCTGGTTGCCGGCGCGGTGATGAGCACACCGCTGCCCTCCCGGCTGTGGGCAAAGCTCTCCGGCAAGGCCGTGGCCTGGGTGCTGCTGTTCGGACTGTTCTGGGTGTGCATGTACTTCCTGGCCACGGCGGCCAGCGACCCGTTCCTGTATTTCAGCTTTTGAGAAGGTAGACACAAATGCGAGTGAAGAAAAAGAAGCGCTATTACGCCATGCCCTGTATGATCGCCATCGCCCTGGTGGCCGCGCTGGCCGCCGGCGGCGGCTTTGTGCTGCGGCGCACGCTGCTCAAGGGACTGCCCCAGTATGACGGCGCGCCGGACATCGCCATCCCCATGATGCTGTTGCAGGACAGCGGGCCCTTGCTCGAGGCCCGTGCCCGCGCGGAGTGGGAAGCTGCCGAGCGCGAGGCGGCCAGGCGGACGCCGCCGCCCGCCGCCATGCCAGCCATCGCTCCCGCGCCCACCGAAGCGCCTTCCGCCGAACCGACCATCGCCCCCGCGCCCACCGAAGCGCCCACCGCCGAACCGGCGATCACCCTTGTGCCCGTTGAAGCGCCAATCGCAGGACCAGCGATCATCACCGAGGCGCCTTCCGCGCAACCCGCGATGGCCCCCGCGCCCACCGAAGCGGCACCCACCATGCCGGTGCTGACGGAAGCGCCGACGCTGGAGCCCACGCCGTCCCCAACGCCCACCCCCACCGAGGTTCCCGAGAGCTATTTCGACCACACGCTGTTCATCGGCGATTCCCGGACCGACGGCATGCGCATGTGGGGCCGGCTGGGCCAGGCACAGTACTTCTGCGGCACCAACTACAGCGTGTACAACATCTTTGAAAAGACCTCCTCGGACGTCGATTTCAAGAAGGTCAAGCTGGACCGGGTGCTCGCCTCCAACAAGTACGACCAGATCTACATCCTGCTGGGCTACAACGAGGCCGGATATCCCTACGAGGGTCTGATGGACCAGTACCGCTATGTCATCGCCCGGGTGCACAAGGCCCAGCCGCAGGCGCGGCTGATTCTGCACGGCGTGATGCACGCCAGCGCCCGCGTGGCCTCGAAATACAGCTATTACACGGTGCAAAACATCGAAAAGATCAACGACGGGCTGCGCCAGATGGCCGAGGAGACCGAGGGGCTCTATTTCGTGAATTGCACATCGATCTTCTACGATGAAAGCGGCTTCCTGCTGCCCAACGTCAGCTCCGACGGCGAACACCTGACGCCGGAATACACGCCCAAGTGGGCCGAGGAGATACGCAGGCAGGCCATCACCGAGTGACCGACGCCCTTTAAAGCCGCCTGCATGCCTGAAATACGCATAGCGCGAGCCTGTCATAGTGACAGGCTCGCGCTGTGTCTGTTTCAAGGCCGGGCACTTGCTCAGGCGTCAGGGATGGCGCGCGGGCCTCGGCCTGGCCGTCAATTCGTTCAGCTCCATGACCACTTCCCACATCACATTGGCCCCGTAGAACTTGATGGAGGACGGCGCGGGCAGGCGCAGGATGTTCGTAAAGCCCGCTTTCTTCGCCGTCTGCACAGCCCGGTCCATGTGATAGTTGCTGCTGACCAGCACCACGGGCTCGCCGGGGTCCACCAGCTGCGCCGCGTTTCGGAAATTCTGATTGGTGCTGGCCGCCTGGTCCTCCAGGATCATGCTCTCCTGCGCCACGCCGCGCTCCGCCAGGATTCCCCGCATGGCGGCGGCCTCGGTCACGCCGGACTCATCCGGGTTCCCGCCGGTCAGTATCAGCTTCGCGTCCGGGTTATCCCGCAGATACTTTTCCGCCGTATCCAGTCGGGACACGAGGTCTTCGGTGGGCTTGCCGTTCTCCAGCGCCAGACCCAGCACAATGGCGTGCGTCGCGGACGCCTGCGTTTGGATAAAGCTGCCGACCACCACCTTCCCGATGAAGAACAGAAACACCGCCGCCGCCAGAATCACGGCCACGCGCAGCACCCATCCCACCGCTTTGAGCGCCCTGGGCTGCATTTTGGTGAAGAACCCAAAGCGCACATCCAGCGCGAGCACCAGGAATACAGCGCATATCACCAACTCATACCGGAAGATCCGGGTATAGGTGTCCTTGAGAACCACCGCGTTGATGCGCCGCACCATCACAATGGAGATGTATGCCGTAAAGGCCACCGCCAGAAAAATCAAGACATTGCCAAGGATCGCCCTCGTCTTCATCCATATGCCCCTTTCCGAAGTATCAAAGTCCAGCCGCCTGTGGCGCGAATGATGGGATGCCCTCTGATCGCGCGCAATTTCAATAACAGAGCCGAACCCTGCGGTTCGGCTCGCTGGTGCGGCAGGCGGGACTTGAACCCGCACACCCAGAGGGTATCAGATTTTAAGTCTGAGGCGTCTGCCGATTCCGCCACTGCCGCACGCAACAATCATTATAGCATGATTCCGGGGAATGCACAAGTGAAAAATGCCCGCCAAGGCGGGCATTTCTTCGCGCAAGGGCGCGGGTCACGGATTCGCGTTCAGGCCGTCGTCCACGCCGAAATGCTCCCGGAAACAGCCGTGATGGGAGATGGGCTCGTCGCCGGCGTAGAGGTGGGAGGTGTCGCCCATGGCGGTGCACCGGAACCACACCTGGCCGGGGATCCGCTCCTCGGTGACGAGGCTCGTGACCGACGAGGGCGGCATGATGAAGCCGTGCAGCAGCAGATAGGGCGGGATGCACAGCAGGTGGGACAGCATCACCATGGCGATGCCGAAGTGGCAGACGAGGCAGACGGTGCGGTCGGAGTTCTCCGCCGTCGTGTAGATGTCCCCCCGGCGGGCGTAGCCATAGCGCTCCAGCAGCGCGTCCAGGCTCCGGGCGGTCTCGTCATAAATGGCGGCGGCATTGCCGGTGGCCACCAGGGCGTTGTCCCGCCAGGCCTGCCGGTCCCACAGCTCCGGGCAGCGGGTCCAGTACTGGGGCATGAAGTCCCAGGCGATGGAGCGCGCGCCGGTCTTGGGATCGATCACCCGGCCCCGGAACTCCTCCAGCCAGGGGAGCGTCTCCGCCTCGCGGCCCAGCAGGTCCAGCGTATATTGCGCCGTCTCCCTGGCGCGGCCCAGAGGCGAAACATAGAAATCGTCGATGGGCAGCTTTTTGAGCCGCCGGGCCAGCAGCTCGGCCTCCCGCTTGCCCTTTTCCGTCAGGCAGTCCGCCTCGTAGTTCGGCTCGGCATGCCGCACGATGAGCAGCTTCACGCGTTCGCCTCCAGCCCGCGAACAGCCTCGCAGATCACCTTCGCGCTCACATCATAGCCCAGCAGGCCGGTGTCCAGCATCAGGTTGTAGTTGGCGCAGTCGCTCCACTTTCGGCCGGTGAACTGCAGATAATAGCTGCGGCGGGCTTGATCGGTGCGCTTCATGGCCTTTTGGATGTCGTTGGAATCCGTGCTGCCGATGATCTCCCCCACCCGCGCGGCGCGATGGAGTACATCGGCGTACAGGAACACCTTGAAGCAGTCGATGCCGTGCTCCTCCAAAATGATGTCCGAGCAGCGGCCCAGCAGCACGCAGGGGCCCTTTTTCGCAAAGTCCAGGATCACCTCGCGCTCGATATCGCGGATGGCCTCGCGGCGGTCGAAGTAGGCGGCGGGGGTGATCATGCGCAGGA
>CAMVBO010000135.1 GCA_947165745.1 uncultured Clostridia bacterium
CGCCGGCGCGCGCGGCGGCGGCCCCCGGGGGGCGGTGGGGCGCTTCCCGCTGGTCCACGGCCTGTCGGTGACCGGCGCGGCCGACGGCGCGGTGGTGATGCGGCTGGTGGCCGACGCCCCCATCACCTGGTCCGCCTTTTTGACGGAGATGAGCGCCGCCGAGGGCGACACGGGGCTGAGCGTCTACGTGCTGCAAAAGAAGCTGTCCGCGCTGGGCTATTTCAACGGCACCTGCACCGGCAGCTTCGGCGACGTGACCCGGGACGCCCTGCAAGCCTACCAGAAGGATCACGGGATGGACCCCAGCGGCGAGGCCGATGCGGCCACCTGGGCCGTGCTATACATCGACGCCGTCCAGAGCGAGGACGACGCGCTGAAGATGGGTGATTTCGGCGACAATATTCGCCAGCTTCAGGAACGGCTGAACGCGCTGGGCTTCTTTGACCACGACATCACCGGCGTGTTCGGCTTCACCACCGAAACCGCCGTGCGGCTGTTCCAGATGGCGGCCAACCGCACGCCCACCGGCGAGATCGACGGCGCGACCCTGGCCCTGTTGAACGAGGACGACGCTGTGTCCATGCTGGACGGCATCGTCCAGCAGCGTTTCCAGATGATGCTGGACGCCGCCGACGGCGATACCCAGGCCGAGATCGGCCGCATTGCCGCCAGCCTGGCGGGCACCAGCTTCGGCGGCGGGGACGACGAGCTGTACCCCGGCTTCGCCTTCGTGCAATATGCCTGCGTGGCGGCAGGCCTGCCCGTCACCTTCCCGGAGGACCTGATCCGCATGGCGGATCTGCAGGTGGAGACCATCGCCGCCGTGGAACCCGGCGACATCGTCGCCTTCCAGAGCGCCAGCGCCGACGCCGTCACCATCCAGATGGCCATTGGCGCGGGCAACGGCCAGGTGCTGTGCACCACCCGCACCGGCGGCTGGGTCATTTACAGCTACATGGACCAGATGGAAGGCGCGACGATCTATTGCTGGGACGCGGAATAGGGAATGTAATGTGGCGGGGGACCTGCTTCCCCCGCCACTGCCGCCCCGTCCCCGACGCGCATGTCGCCGGGGACGATTGCGTTTGGGCGCTGCCGACCCCAAACCCCAGGCAGGTTGGTGTTGTTATGTGTGCATATACAGAGTTTCTTCGTCCCGGCGAACGGCTGGACGATCTGCAAACCGGCGGCCTGAAGCTGATCCAGCGGCCGGATGCCTTCCGCTTCGGCACGGACAGCGTGCTGCTGGCGGACTTCGCCGCGCCCCGCAAAGGGGACGCGGCCGTGGACCTGGGCTGCGGCACCGGGGCCATCGCGCTGCTGATGGCGGGCCATCAGAGCGCCCTGGTCGTGGATGCCGTGGAGATCCAGCCGGAAATTGCCGACATGGCCGCGCGGAGCGTCGCCCTCAACGCCCTCGCGGAGCGCGTGCGCGTCCACAACCTGGATATGCGTCAGGCCTGGCGGACGCTGGGCGCGGGGCGCTTTTCCCTTGCGGTGTGCAACCCGCCCTACGGCCGAAGCGGCGCGGCGCTGGAGAGCCAGAATGAGGCCAAGCGCATCGCCCGCCACGAGGGGGACCTCACCCCGGACGCCATCGCCAAATCCGCTGCCATGCTGCTGAAGAACGGCGGGCGCTTTTGCGTGATCTACCCCGTCCCCCGGGCCTATGAGATGATGCGGGCCATGGACGAAGCCGGCATCGCCCCCAAGCGGCTGCGCACCGTCCACGGCGTGGCGGGGCGCGCGCCGAAGTTCGTGCTGCTGGAGGGCGTGAAGCAAGGCGGCGAAGGCCTGCACTGGCTTCCCCCGCTGGTGCTGCGGAATGAGGACGGCAGCTTCACCGGGGAATGGCACCGGATCTACGACTGAATTAACAAACCGCGCTTGACAGTGCGGCGTGACAAGCATAAAATAGTATCATAACCGCTGGGGGCGCCGAAAGGCTGAGATGGGCAAGTGCCCGGTCCCTTGGAACCTGAAGTGGATAATCCCACCGTAGGGAAGCGGAACGCCATTTTTGTGACGTCCGTTTCCCCGCGTATATGAAGGTATACGCGGGTTTCTTTTGCGGCAAAATTCGCGAAAGGATGAGAAACATGAAGAAACTGTTTGCCCTGATGCTTATCGCCCTGCTGGCGCTGACGCTGCTCGTGCCCGCGCTGGCCGACGCAGCGGACGCCGCTGTCGACGCTGCAGAAACCGCCGTCGAAGAGACGGAATCCGCCGTCGAAGAAGCCGCTGAGGTGGTCGAGGAAACCGCCGAAGCGGAGGCTCCCGCCGCGTCCCCGGTGTTCAAGAAGCTGCTTGAGGTGCCGTGGTACACCTGGGCTGTGCTGGGCGTGCTGGTCGTCGCCGGCCTGCTGCTGGCCCTGAACGCGAAGAATATCCGTTGGGACAGCCGCAGCCTCTCCATGGGCGCCATGTGCATCGCCATCGCGTTCGTGCTCAGCTGCATCCGGCTGTACCGCATGCCCCAGGGCGGCTCCATCACGCCCGCCTCCATGCTGCCGCTGATCCTGTTCATGGTGGCCTGCGGGCCGCTGAAGGGCTTTATCGTGGGGTGCGTCTTTGGCCTGCTGAAGCTGCTGGCCGATCCCTACATCATCCATCCCATCCAGCTGCTGATGGACTACCCTTTGGCCTACGGCGCGATGATCCTGGGCTGCCTGGCGGCGCTGTTCCCTCTCAAGGACCAGTGGAAGCTGCCCATCGCGGTGCTGCTGGCCTGCATCGCGCGCTGGATCATGTCCGTGCTGTCCGGCGTGATCTTCTTCGCGGAATCCGCTGGCGAACAGAACGCCCTGGTCTACTCCATGGTCTATAACCTCAGCTACATGGCGCCGGACGCGCTGGTGTGCATCCTGGTGTCCTGCATCCCCGGCATGCCGCGATTGGTGAACATGATCCGAAAGAAGGCATAGCCTCCCGTTGCTGAGACAGATCAGGGGCGGCGCAAAGCGCCGCCCCTTCTTTATGCTATGCGCCGGTCATTCCTTCCCCGGCATAAACACATCCTCACGCCCCCGCTCCAGCAGCAGCATCGCCGCCGAAATCAGCAGCGCCAGGTGCTGGTCGGGGTCGTCGATGGGAATGTCGAAGTCCTCGCGCATGCGCTTGACCCGATAGAGCACGGTGTTCCTGTGGGTGAACAGCCGGGCGCAGGTCTCCTGCAGCGAGTGGTGGCATATCAGATAGGTGTACAGCGTCAGACAGTACAGCGTGCCCTCCTCACGGTCCCGCTCCCCCAGCGCCCGCACCTGCGGCAGGGCCAGCTCGCGCCGCGGCTCCAGCTGCTTCAGCTGCATCAGCGCCTGATAGTCCTCCGCCTTCACGGCGAAGGGATGGGGCATCCTGGGCAGCAGCAGCGCCATCAGCTCCCGGGTGGCGGCATAGACCTGGGGCAGCGCGAACAGGCGCTCGATGGGCGCGGAGATGGCCACGCGCAGGTTGAACTGATGCGACAAATCCTTGAAAAGATGCATGTCCGGGTCGCTGTTCAAAAAGAACACCACGCCGCCGTCGTGGATCAGCGGCCTGGACATGGGAAACACGTCCAGGATCGTGCCGCGCAGCGCGTTTTCCGACCAGTTGGTGCTGCGGTACAGCTCCAGGTTGGCCAGCGCGATGCGCCTGGGGGCCAGGTATTTCAGCCCCGTCCCGGCGGCCTGCAGCTCAAACAGCGATTCGTCCGCGAACCGCCCTTCCAGCAGCATTTGCAGCACCGACTCCTCCGTGCACTGCATGCTGCTGCCCCGGTTCAGCTCCAGCATCAGCTGCTTCGCCAGCGCCGATTCCACCGCCGAAAACACCCGCGCGTCCTCAAACTCCAGCTTGCGGTCCACGTCCACCAGGATCAGATACCCCACCGGCGCACCGCCCGTCACCAGCAGCGAAAATCGCCGCCGGTAGGGACTGTCCTCCAGGCTGACGTAGTGGGCCTGGGCGTCGCTGGCAGCCAGGAAGCTGCCCGTCTCATAGCTCAGGCTGCCGCTGTCGATGGACGAGCGAAAGGGCGCGTCCTCAAAGCCGGCGGGCGCGTGCCAGGAGACCGTGTGGAAGGCCATGTCCACCACCATGGCCGGGCATCCGAACAGCGCGGAGGCGTCCCGTACCAACAGCCCAAGGTCATCACTGTTCATAAAGTCGTCCAAAAACGTTTTCAGGTCCATAACGCTCACCACCCATGCTGTGCTGGCAGCACAAATCTTCTTTCAAATATTATACTCAAAGCCCGATGCAAAATCAAGTCTCCCGGCTATAATTATAGTCGTACCGGGTAACCGGTGCGAAAAAGGCCGATCCCCCGCGCAAGGCGTGAGCGGTCGGCGCGACGCAGAAAGGATGCGATATTATGATGCTTCTTAAGAATGCCAAGGATATAGATAACCTGGTCGAGGCCGTCAACAAGTGCCGTGACGACGTGATCCTGCGCTCCACCGACGGCCGCGAGGAGTTCAACCTGAAGAGCATACTCTCCCGCTACATGGCCATCGGCGAGCTGTGCAAGGACCATGGCGACTGCTATGAGGTGTTCTGCATGAACAAGGCCGACGAGAACTACATGCTGCAGTTCTTTATGAACCTGGGCCACGTGAACAGCCAGTGCGCATAAGGGTTCCCAAGCGATGAGGCGCGCCCCGCCAGGGGCGCGTTTTTTTGTGTTCGCCGCGCAAACTCTGTTTTTCGTGTCCGCCGCGCAAACACGCTTGCCTGCGCCGCCGCCTGATGATATAATAAACCCGTTGACATCCCCTGCGAAAGAATACGGAGGAATTTCCATGGACAGACAGTTGGCCAAGCGCATCCTGATGAGCGCGCTGGGCGTGGCGATCTGCGGCGTCAGCGTGGGCATGTTCAAGCACGCCGCGCTGGGCGTCGACCCCTTCCAATCGCTGATGAGCGGCCTGGACGCCGTGATCCCCATTCGATTCGGCACGCTCTATGTCATCGTGAACCTGCTTTTGCTGACCGTCGCCCTGGTTTTTGATCGGAAGAAGATCGGCCTGGCGACGCTGATCAACCTGTTCCTGCTGGGCTACATCGCCGAATTTTCCCAGGGCTGCGTCCAGCGGCTGCTGCCGGACCCGACGCTGGCCGTGCGGCTGATCCTGCTGGCCGTCGCCATCGTCATCATGTGCCTGGCCTCCGCGTTTTACTTCACGGCCGACCTGGGCGTGTCCACCTACGACGCGCTGGCGCTGATCTGGTCCCAGCGGCAAAGCCGGATCCCCTTCCCCGTCTGCCGCGTGATCACGGATCTCGTTTGCGTGCTCGGCGGCGTGGCACTGTGCCGGATCGCCGGGTTCACGGTGAACCAAATCCTGGGCGAAGTGGGCGTCGGCACCATCATCACCGCCTTCTTCATGGGCCCGCTGATCGAATTCTTCAATCAAAAGGTGGCCAGGCCGTTTTTGTCCAAGCGGGCATAAGGGCCGTTCCGGGTCGTTGGCCATGACAAGCCGATGGCCTTTTGACGTTGTACATGATTGGCGGACGTCGCGCGGGTCGGGGACATCCAACGGATGGCCCTGACAATCATTGGGGTTGTACATGATTAGCGGACGGGCCGCCGAAGGCGGACGTCGCGCGGGTCGGGGACATCCAACGGATGGCCCCGACAATCATATAATGACGGCACGACCGGCAATCCGGACGCCGCACGCGAAACCCGCCCGATTTACCCCTAGAGTGTGTTTCTAAAATGAGGAATGTGCAGTTTCGAGTGGATTGGGCTGCA
>CAMVBO010000136.1 GCA_947165745.1 uncultured Clostridia bacterium
CTGATACCAGCCCGCGGCCTGGGCCAGCATGCCCAGCGCCCAGGTGACCAGTATGCCGATCAGCACCGCGCCCTTCACCCTGTAGTGGGAAAGGGCCGCGATGACCAGGAAGCCCGCCACGGCCAGCACCACCGCCGCGCTGGACAGGTCGCCCAGTTCCACCGTGGTGGCGCCGGAGGCCTTGACCACGCCGGCGTTCACCAGGCCGATAAAGGCTACGAAAAGGCCGATGCCGCAGGTGATGCCCAGCTTCAGGTTCTGGGGAATGCCGTTGACGATCCTCTCCCGGAACTTGAACAGCGACATCAGTATGAATATGACGCCCTCCACCAGCACGGCGGTCAGCGCGATCTTAAAGGCGTCCGGCGCGCCGCCCAGCTCGCCCATGCAGACGGTGTAGGCAAAGTAGGCGTTCAGACCCAGGCCTGCCGACAGCGCGATGGGATAGTTGGCCACGAAGCCCATGATGAACGTGGCAATGGCCGAGGCCACGGCTGTGGCGACGAACACGCCGTTGGCGTCCATCACCGTGCCCAGGATGCTGGGGTTCACGGCAAGGATGTAGGCCATGGCCAGGAAGGTGGTCAGGCCGCCGATGACCTCCATGCGCACCGTGGTGTTGTGCTTCTTGAGTTGAAACATTCTCTCAAGCATTGGTATTTCTCCCCTCTTTCGCGCAAAAGCGCCGCAGGAACGAGGACAGTATACCACCGCCGCGTTAAGGCTGAAAGCGCAAACGGATTAGAGTCTGTTTCTAAATTCGGAACGATGCATTTTCGGCGTCTTGAACTGCATTTCTGTGTTGATTTCCCTTGACTTAGCCCCACTAAGCCTGCGGAAAATCGCCTTGAAATGCAGCCCAATCCACTCGAAACTGCACATTCCTCATTTTAGAAACACACTCTGATTCAAGGAGCTGGCGCATCATTCGGCGAGGGCGTAATAGCGCTCCAATTCGCTCTGACAGCTCAGGAACACCAGCAGCATGCTGGGGTCAAGCTGGGTGCCCATCCCCTCCCGCATGATCTGCGCGGCCTTTTCATAGCTCATCGGCTCTTTATAGACGCGCTTGCTGACCAGCGCGTCGTAGACGTCCGCCACCGCCATGATCCGGGCCTCCAGCGGGATCATCTCGCCCACCAGGCCCTCCGGATAGCCCTTGCCGTCCCAGCGCTCGTGGTGATAGCGCGCGACATGATACGCGGTCTGGACCAGGCGCTCCTCCTCCATGCCGTCCAGCAGGATTTTGACCATCTGGCCGCTGATCGTGGAATGGGTCTTCATAATGGTGTATTCCTCGGGCGTGAGCCTGCCGGGCTTATTGAAGATTCCCGAATCGATGCTGACCTTTCCCAGGTCGTGCATAGGCGCGGCCCGGACGATGTCCCTGGCCAGGGTGTCGCTGAGCGGGAAATACTGCTTTGCCTGGATGTCCTGCACCAGGATCCGAACCACATCGCTGGTCCGCTTGACGTGGCCGCCCGTGTTGCTGTCCCGGTTTTCGACCATGTCCGCCAGGCTCAGCACCAGCTTCTGCTGCATGTTTTCGACGCTGCGGGTCTTTTCGGCCACCTCGCGGTTCAGGCTGGCGTTGAAGTTGGAAAGTATCTCCAGGTTCCGGGCCTCCTCCGTCGCGTCCCGGATGTCGATGAGGTACCCGCCGGACACACCCCCGCGGCGGAGCTTGAAGGGGGAAATCTCATAGGCGAAGGTCCTGCCGTCCTCCGCGCGGAACGACGCCGCCGCGATACCGTTGTCGCTGTAGCTCTCGATGACGCCGCGCAGGATCTTCCCGGACGGGCTGTCCTCGGCGATGCGGGTATCCGCCCGCTGGTTCTTCAGATCCGGCAGAAAGTCAAAGCACTTTTCATTGGCGCTGAGAAACCAGCCGTTGAGATCCACGGCGATATAGCCGCGGCTGGCGGTTGTATTCTGGTTTTCGGAAATCAGGCTGGAAATGTCGTGGACGCGGGAGCGATCATAGTTCAGGGCCAGCAGCAGGCTGCCGGCCATGTACAGAAAGGGCAGCGCGGAAAAATTCATGTCCAGCACGCTTTCAAGCCCGTACACCAGCATCCCGAGGCCGACAAACACGATATAAAAGGCCAGCGTGCGCCGGGAACAGTTCTTCCTGCGGGCCCGGAAAATGGCCACGGCGCCGATCAGTACGATCAGCAGTGCCAGCGCGAAGGCGATGTTGGCAAAGGCAAAGGAGCCGCCGGTCATCCGGGTGGAATAGCCGTCGCCGGTGTCCGTGATCTGGATCATGTTTTCCGGCAAGCCCTGTTGAAAGGTCATCCAGACGGGCAGAAGCTGGGCGAAGGCAGCCAGATACACAGCGATTCTGATCCAAGGGCTGACGGCAATCGACAGATGCCTCAGCATGGAAAAGAGCATGATCGCCAGCAGCACCGTGGTACACAGGTTGATGAATACGAACAGCACCAGGGCGGCCTCCTGGGTGGACACTTGGGTCTTCAGCCAGTAGCCCATGATCAAAAAGGGCAGTATGAGGGACATGGACCAATCATAGCAGCTGACGCGATCCTCGTTTCTCAGGGCGATCAGAAGCGTGGCCAGAACCGAGATCACCAGACAGACGCCAAAGCCGGTAGTAACCATTGACAGTTTCCTTTCCCCTGAAATTCAGATTGACGGGTCAGCGGCCTTCGCTCACGTTCCCGACAGACAGCTTGCCGATCGGCTTGGGATCCAGCACCAGCTGCTCGATCTCAAAATACATCTCCGTGCGCCCCGCCGGCGAACGGACCGTTCGCAGCGCCGAACCCAGGGAGGCCAGCAGCGTGGAGACGACCTCCATGCTCAGGCCCGTGAGCGCGGACGCCTCATTGGGGGCGACCGGCGCGCCGTCTGCGGGCTGTTCAGCGTCCGATAACAAGCGAACAGAGAACAGCAGGTGGACCTTGTCCTCCAGCGCCTTGCCATAGACGGCCAGCTGCATTCTTCCGCCGTCGGCGATGTGAAGCAGGCCGGACATCAGGTTCACGAGGATCTCCCGCAGGATGCGGGAATCGCCCCGCAGCCGGTCGGGCAGCGCTTCCGCGATGTCCAGCTCCATGGCAAGCCGGTTGTGCTCCGCCAGGGGCAGGATGTTTTGCAGTATGTCGATCAGAAGTGCGCGCAGCGAATAGGGCTCGGAGGCGGGCTGCATGGTCCCGGATTCGATTCCAAAGCCATGCACCAGGCCGTCCGTCAGCATGAGCAGCCGGATCGCGGTGCTCTGGGCGCCCCGGGCATAGCCCTTGATGGCGTCGTCGCGGCTCTCCTTGAGGATCTGCCCGTTCAGGGCGATCATGTTTTGCAGCGGTAATTGCAAATCGTCGGCAATGCTGTCCATGAAAGCCGCCTTGGCCTCGTTGAGGGATTCCGCCTTCTCGATCTGGTGGGTGATGGCCTCTTGCTCTTTCTTTTCCTCGTCGATGTTCTGAACGGCCAGAACCACGTTTTCAATCGGCTTGCCTTCGACGCGATCCATGGCACAGAAGCGTATGGAGCACCAGCCGTACTGGATGCTGATAAACTCGCTGGCGACGCTGTTCCGCTCCTTCAGTCGATCCGGCAGGGTGTCCGTATCGACAAATTCCAGCAGCGCGTCCCGATACTTTTCCTGCGCGTCCCGCTGGATCATGGCGGTGAGCAGCTCCTTTGCGGTCTGGTTTTTCGGGCGGTCGCGCTCGATCTTTTCATCCACGCCGACCGGCGTCATTTCCCCGGTGGGCAGATGAATGATGTAAATGAGGTCATAGATGTCGGACATGCTGAAGATTCCGGACTTGCGCAGCTCCATTTCCTTCAGCGCCCGGCGATAGGCGAGGTTGCCGATGCCGCTGACGACCATGTTGATGATCCACAGTGCGGCCAGCGCGATGAAGACATAGAAGGTAAAGCCTTGGGTGAAATACCGGTGGAAATGGAGCAGGACTTCGTGGTCGGAAAGGTCCAGGTCGTCCAGATAATAGAAGATGACGCCGATTTTGATATCGTCCCCCCCCGCTGACGGGCATTTCGCCAAACCGGGTACTGGGATAATAGATGACACAGTCCCTCGCCTGCAAGGGAATCAGCAGATCGCCGTCATAGCGGTATTCCAGGCTGACGTCTTCCAGCTGATAATCCTGCAGGTTCATCCGCTGAACCCTTTGCCTGTCTGTATCGGCGAACTGGTGGATCTCCACCTCGCCGTTCCAGGCCTGGTTGATATAGCAGTCCCCGGTGATGTTGATCCGCAGCTCCCAATCCTGAATGGCGTCTCCGCCCTCGTTGCGCAGGGTGGCGTCGATGGTCTGACCGGTCAGATCCACCAGCTGGCCGTCGTCCAATGCAAAGGAGCGCTTCAGCCAAGTGCTCGTGCTGTCCTGCCTGGGGTCGATCTCCATCTGAATGCCCTCGAAAACGTCATTGCCCTGAACGTGGACCTCCCGCCTGTTGAACCGGACGAGGGTCTCCATGTGAATGACAAGCGTAATCAACGCAAGAATGAAAAGGATGACGCCGAGCCGCTTCAGCTTGTTCTGGTCGATCATTTCCGCGGTTCCTCCTATTTCACCAGCTGAAAGATCAAGTATAGCATTATGGGTTATCAATGTTAATTACACGCATTGGCAACGCGGCAAGCGAAGGCGGTCACAATTACGCGCCAGCCGCGACACTGAATCCATAAAAACGCGAGCCTGTCAGAGATGACAGGCTTGCCCAATGTACCGTCGCCGGTACGATACCTATCCTGGCATTATTTGGCCCATCCACCAAAAACCAAATCTCAAATCCTGCCTCCCGGCAGCAATAATATACAAATGCCGCGCACCATAACCCATCGGCTTCTCTTAGCGTCCACTTTGGGAAAAACCGAATGACCGGCTCAAGATTCGATTCTTTCCCTTCAATATAGCCATGAAAAGGGATTTGAGCCGCTTTTGCGGCGACCTTAGCCAAGTATTTTCTTGTTGCCTTTTCCATGATAATTCCACCTCAATATACAAATATGTCATTGGTGGGGTATCGGTGATTGTATCTAATGCGAAACATTATATAGTCAAAAGTCAACCACGTCAATAGAACGGTTTTCGTCGGGAATTCTTTGATTGTCTGAATAACACACCGTGCACATGACGCACGATAAATCCGGGGGAGAACCACAAAAAACGTTTCCCGGCGCAGCTGATTCGAAAGGCCTACGAATGAGCCCGGCCCATGTTACAGGCTGGGCCGTGTATTCCTGCGGAATACGGGGGGATGAGGGCGGCAAAATGCCAGTTTTGCCTAAAGAAAAGCGAACCCATCATTTCAGATGAGCTCGCTCGATGTACCGTTGCCGGTACGATGGTGCGGTCGACGGGACTTGAATTCGCTATGGGCCGTGTTGCCGTGTTTTTCGGTGTATTGAAAAGTCCGTATTTGCAGGGGTTTTCATCCATCGTGTACTGTGCTGTATTATTGTCTTTTATCGTGTTTGCGGTCAAAACTGCGGTCAATTGTGGGCCGTTTTGCGGCCTTTTATGGCAAAATGAGAATCAATGAAAAAAGGGCGGCAACCCTTGACAGGCTACCGCCGATGCTGTACAATGGAGTTGGACACGAGGCGCTCCCGCCTTGGTTTCCCTAAACAGAAGCTCCCGAGTAGCCGCTAACTACCCGGGAGCCTTTTTCATCTTCTACGTGTACCGAAATAAATCGTCAACGCGAGACTTGCAACGGCA
>CAMVBO010000137.1 GCA_947165745.1 uncultured Clostridia bacterium
ACACAATGGAATCGCAGGGGCGGTGTGGCCGAATACCCGCCCCTGCGATTCTGTATCTTTCAAGCTATCACAGCTCTTTCTCCGCCAGCGCCAGCGCGGCGGCGACGGTCTGGTCCATGTCATAGTACTTGTACTCGCCCAGCCGGCCGCCGAAGATGACCTTGTTCTCGGCGTCGGCCAGCGCCTTGTACCGCTGATACAGCGCGCCGTTCTTCCTGTCGTTCACGGGATAGTAGGGCTCATCCCCGGGCTTCCATTCGCTGGAATACTCCCGGCTGATGACGGTCTTTGGCAAATCGTTGCCGTCCGCGTCCTTGCCGAACTCAAACCACTTGTGCTCGATGATCCGCGTCCAAGGCGTTTCCCGGTCGGTGTAGTTCACGGCGGCGTTGCCCTGGAAGTTGGGTATGTCCAACAATTCCGTCTCGAACCGCACCGAGCGATACTCCAGTGTGCCCAGCCGATAGCCGAAGTAGGCGTCGATGGGCCCGGTGTAGACCACCTTATCCGCCAGCGCGTCCAGTGCCGCCCTGTTTTCAAAATAATCGCAGTTCAGCCGCACCTCGATGCCCTTCAACAGGTTTTCCACCAGCTTCGTATATCCGCCGATGGGAATGCCCTGATAGAGCGCGTTGAAGTAGTTGTTGTCGTAGGTCAGCCGCACGGGCAGGCGCTTGATGATGAAGGCCGGCAGATCCCGGCAGTCCCGGCCCCACTGCTTTTCGGTGTAGCCCTTCACCAGCTTTTCAAAGATGTCCCGGCCCACCAGGCTGACGGCCTGTTCCTCCAGGTTCCTGGGCTCGCCGGTGATCTCGGCACGCTGCGCGTCGATCTTCGCCCTGGCCTCTTCCGGCGTCACCACGCCCCACATCTTATTGAACGTGTACATATTGAAGGGCAGCGAATAAAGCTCGCCCCTGTAGTTGGCCACGGGGCTGTTTGTGAAGCGGTTGAAGTCGGCAAAGCGGGTCACATAGTCCCAGACCTTCTTATCGTTGGTGTGGAAGATGTGGGCGCCGTACACGTGCACATGGATGCCCTCCACGTCCTCGGTGTAGACGTTGCCCGCGATGTTGCCCCGCCGATCGATCACCAGCACCTTCTTGCCGGCGTCCGCCGCCTGGCGGGCAAAGGTCGCGCCGAACAGGCCGGAGCCGACGATGAGATAGTCGTACATTTCAAATCCTCCCGGATCGTCGTCTGTTCAATATTCTTTCTTCCGCTTGATACGGCCCCGCAGAACAGCGCCGCTTTTGAAAGCGTACCATAGAAGGGATGGAAAGTCAACAGACTGGAGGCCGTTGAGAAAGCCCGCAAGCGCAGAAATCCCTTCCGCACGGGCGGTATTCCAAGGGATTTCTGCGTTTGCGGGCTTTGTCAGCGGTCTGAGGCCGCGTGCAGGCGCGGCCTGTGGGATATGCGTTACAGCCTGACGCACTCCACGGCGGCCTTCTCGATGGGCAAGCCGGCGCTGTAGCGCTCGATGTAGGCGTCGAAGCTCTCCACGTCCGCCTTGTCCGGGCGCACGGTTTCGCCCAGCTTGCCGGCAAAGATGCGGTTCGCCAGATAGGCCTCCAGGGTCTCCCCTTTCGCCTTGTCCGCCATGTAGCCCGCCAGCAGCGCGATGCCCCATGCGCCGCCCTCGCCGGCGGTCTCCATCACGGCCACGGGCGCGTTCAACGCCGCCGCCATGATCCTCTGGCCCACGCCCCTGGTCTTGAACAGGCCGCCGTGGCCCAGGATCTGGTCCACCTTGACGTTCTCCTCGTCGATCAGTATGTTCATGCCGATCTTCAGTGTCGCCAGCGCGGCGTAGAGGTGCGTGCGCATGAAATTGGCCAGCGTAAAGCGGCTGTCGGGCGTGCGGACGAACAGGGGCCGCCCTTCCTCAAAGCCGGTGATGCTCTCGCCGGAGAAGTAGTTGTAGGCCAGCAGGCCGCCCAGATCGGCGTCCGCCTCCAGCGCCTTTCGATACAGGGTGCCGAACAGCTGGTTGGCGTCGGGATGGATGCCCATGGCCTCCGCGAATTCGCCGAACAGCTTGACCCAGGCGTTCAGGTCGCTGGTGCAGTTGTTGCAGTGCACCATGGCCACGGGCTTGCCGGAAGGCGTGGTGACCATGTCGATCTCCGGATGAACCTTTTTAAGGGCCTCGTCCAACACGATCATCGCGAACACGGAGGTGCCCGCGCTGACGTTGCCGGTGCGCACGGTCACGCTGTTGGTGGCCACCATGCCGGTGCCCGCGTCGCCTTCGGGCGGGCAGAGCGGCGCGCCCGCTTCCAGCTGGCCGCTGACATCCAGCAGCTTCGCGCCCGCCTCGGTGAGCCTGCCGGCGCTCTCGCCCGCCACCAGCACCTTGGGCAGGATGTCCCGCAGCTTCCAGGGGAAGCCCTTGTCCGCGATCAGCGCGTCAAAGCTGTCGATCATGGCGGCATCGTAGTCGTTGGCATTGCTGTCGATGGGGAACATGCCGGAGGCTTCGCCCACGCCCAGCACCTTTTCACCGGTCAACTGCCAGTGGATATAGCCAGCCAGCGTGGTCAGAAAGCGGATTTGCGGCACGTGCTCCTCACCGTTCAGGATGGCCTGATAGAGGTGCGCGATGCTCCAGCGCTGGGGAATGTTGAAGTTCAGCCGCTCGGTCAGGGCCTCGGCCGCGGGGCCGGTGATGGTGTTGCGCCAAGTGCGGAAGGGCACCAGCTGCCTGCCGTCGCCGTCAAAGGGAATGTAGCCGTGCATCATGGCGCTGAAGCCGATGGCGGCAAGCTGCCTGACCGTCGCGCCGTACTGGGCTTTGACATCCTCCAGCAGCCTTGCATAGCAATCCTGCAGGCCCGCCCAGGCGTCCTTCAGATCATAGGTCCAGATGTTGTTCACCAGCTGGTTTTCCCAGTCGTGCGCGCCCTGGGCGATGGGGTTGCCCTCGGGATCCGTCAGCACGGCCTTGATGCGGGTCGAGCCAAATTCCACGCCCAGGCGGGCCTTGCCGGTCTCGATGATCGTGCGAATGTCCTTCGTGCTCATGGTGGTAGCCTCCTGTCATTTATCTGTCTGCGATGCGCAGAATCGACTCGATATCAGCCGGGGTCATGGGAAACACGCCGCCGGTGGTGCCGTCGGAATTGGTCTTTTTCGTATGGGCCGCAAGGGCGGGGATATCGGCGTCTTCGATGCCCAGCGCCCTGAGCGTCAGCGGCATGTCAATCTCCCTGAGGAAGGCCTCGTGGGCCTCGATGCCCCGCAGCGCCGTCTCCTCGGGATGCTCAAAGTTCATCGCGCAGCCGTACACCCGCACGGCAAACTGGGCAAAGCGCATGACGTTCTTGTTCATGTGATAGCGCATCCAAGCCGGAAACACCACCGCAAGGCCCGCGCCGTGGGCCACGTCGTAGGCGGCGGACAGCTCGTGCTCGATCTGGTGGCTGCCCCAGTCCTGCCGGCGTCCGACGCCCAGCGTGTCGTTGTGAGCGATGGTGCCGGCCCACATCAGCTGGGCCTGGGCCTCGTAGTCGTCCGGGTGCTTCACGGCGATGCGCGCCGCGCGAATGACGGCGGCCATCGCGCCTTCGGCCATGCGGTCGATCAGGTCCACGTCCGTGGTGCTGGTAAAGTAGCGCTCCATGATGTGGGCCAGTATGTCCGTCGCGCCGCAGGCGATCTGATACGGCGGCAGCGTCATGGCCAGCTCCGGGTTCATAATGGCGAATTTGCAGCGGTTCAGCTCCGTGCGCACGCCCCGCTTGGTCTTGGTCGCCTCCTTGGTAATCACGCAGCTGTTGGAGGATTCGCTGCCCGCCGCGGCCATGGTCAGCACCGCGCCCACGGGCAGGGAGTTCTCCGGCTTGGCCTTGCCGCAGAAGAAATCCCAGAAATCGCCCGCGTATCGGACGCCGTGGGCGATGGCCTTGGACGAGTCGATGGACGAGCCGCCACCGACGGCCAGTATGAAGTCCACGCCCTCCCTGCGGGCCAGCTCGATGCCCCGATACACCAGCGTGTCCCTCGGGTTGGGCTGCGCGCCGCCAAGGGTGACGTATTCGACCCCGGCGGATTCCAGCGAACGACACACGCGGCCGATCAGCCCAGAGCGCACGGCGGAGCCGCCGCCGTAGTGGATCAATACCTTCGTGCCGCCAAAGTCGCGCACCTGCTCCCCCGCCTGGTTTTCCGCGCCGCGCCCGAACACAAAGCGCGTGGGCACGCAATGGGTGAAGTTTTGCATGGGTATTCCCTTATTCTTTGTTCTTTTCGCTGAATTCGTCCGCCACGGGCAGATTGGACAGGTTGAACACCTCGTCCTCATAGCGGTCGGAGACCTCCGGCTTGTTCAGCTTGCCGGCGAAGATGCTGTCCGGCTCATAGTCGCTGCGCTGCTTGGGCTTCTCGGGGCGCTGCACAGCGGAAGGGCCGCTCTTGCGCTCCACGTGCCGTTCCACTTTCGCGCTGCGCCTGCGGCCGGGCTCCGGCTTTGCGGGACGTCTGCCGTTTTTCACCACGGCGCCCCTGGGCTTTTCTGCATCGCGGCGGTGCACGACGGTGCTGGCGACCACGTAATCGTGCTCGTCCCAGTTGCCGCTCAAATGGCGCTCCCAGTCGGGCGCCTTGTCCATGTCCGCGCTGGCGAAGAACTTTTCATCGTTGACGATCACGCGCTCCTTGCGGAACCACACCCAGTAGGGTCGCCAGCGGATCAGCCACACCAGCCGGTCCATCACGACGCCCAGCACCAGAAAGAAGATCAGCAGCTTCAGCCAGTTGTGCGACAGCCAAACCAGCGGCGAACCGGCCGCGCTGCCCGCCAGGTTGAAGAGCCTCAGCACCCAGTTGGCCAGGCCCTTGAGCCAGCCCAGCATCAGGTCCACAAAGGCATTGGAATAATTACTGATGGTCATATATAAAGGTTTTCCTCCTACTCGGCGGAGCCGGTCCCTTCAGCGCTGACATCCGTCAGCGTCACGGCGACAGCCTCGCTCTCAAAGGTCACGTCGGGATAGCGCTCCTCGTCCACCGTCGGGCTGAGCAGGTAATAACCCGCCCCATATCCCGCCAGGTCGACATTCACGGTCATGCCGCTCTGCTGCATCGACTCCACGATGCTCTTTGGGCCGGTGACATACACGCCCAGCGGCTCATAGCTGGCCACAAGGTTGTCGGCGGTGTTGCTGAACGCCACTTTTACGTCCTCCACATAGCCGGTGATCGTCTCCTCGACGATGTTCACGTTCACGTAAACCTGCTCGCTGGATACGTTCTTGAAGTCGGACAGCTGGGAGACCGCCGCCCGCGCCGCAAAGCTCTGGCTGACGCCATTGACGGGCACGGGATCGATCATCAGCTGGGTCAGGCTGTCCAGCAGTTCTTTGTCCGCCGCCACGATGGCGCTCTGGGGCTGAACGGTCACGGAATCCACGACGTAGCCCCGGGCAGGCTGGCCGGTGACCAGGCTGGCCACGTCGGTGGCGAAGGGAATCTCCCGGCAGGGATAGATGTCGACGCTCACGGAAATGGACGAGGTGGAGCGGTTCAGCATCGCCTGGGAAATCACGTTCCCCTCCTGGTCCAGCAGCTCAAAGGGCAGCACCTTCACGGTGGAGTTCTCCATGCCGGTCACGTCCACGCTCACCCGGGCGGAGGCGATGCTCTGCACCACGGAGGCGGCGCCGGAGACCGTCACCGAATAGGGGTTCACGCGGCTGACGTTGTACCAATAG
>CAMVBO010000138.1 GCA_947165745.1 uncultured Clostridia bacterium
GCCGGCCAGGGTCAGCGCCACGGTGAAGCCCAGGCCCATGCCCAGACCGTCCATCACGGACAGGCCGATGCTGTGCTTGTTGGCGTAGGCTTCCGCGCGGCCCAGGATGATGCAGTTCACCACGATCAGCGGGATATAGATGCCCAGCGCCTCATACAGCGAGGGCAGGTAGGCCTCGATCAAAAGCTCCGTCACCGTCACCAGGCTGGCCACGATCACGATGTACGCGGGCAGCCGCACCTGGTCGGGGATGGCCTTGCGCAGCAGGCTGATCACCAGGTTGGAGAAGATCAGCACCGCCGTGGTGGACAGGCCCATGCCGATGCCGTTCATCGCCCGGGTGGAAACCGCCAGCGTGGGGCACATGCCCAGCATCAGGATCAGCGTGGGGTTTTCCTTGATCAGGCCGTTGTACAGGCGTTCAAGATACTTATTCATCACGCATTGCCTCCCTTCACATTGGTGCGGAAGAAGTCCAGCGCGGCGTTCACGGCGTTGACCACGGCCCCGGAGGTGGTGGACGCGCCGGAAACGGTGTCGATCTGGTCGTCCTCGGTGGAGCCGCCGGCCTTGTTCAGCGTGAACGCCCCGACGTTTTTGCCGCTGAACTGGCCCTTGAACGCGTCCTCGTCCACCCGCATGCCCATGCCGGGCGTCTCGTGCAGCTCGGTAAAGGAGATGCCGTTCACGGTGCCGTCGGGCTGGATGCCCACGGCCAGGGTGATGTTGCCGTCGAAGCCGTCGGAGGAGGTGACGCTGACGGCGTAGCCCGCGACCTCGTCGTCGGCCGTCTTGCCCACGAAGGCCTCGTTGATCTTCACGCGGCCGTAGCCAGTGCCGTAGACATTGCCGCCCAGGTCGGAAACGGCCTTGTCCAGCGCCTCGTCCACGTCAAAATGATCGGCGTCCGGGACCACCACCCGGTAGGAGGCCGCGCTGGCCGCCCGCTTCTGGTCCTCGATGGTGTCCTTGGTCATGGAGTATACGCCGGAGAGGGCCAGGCCCGCGATCAGTGTAATCACGCACAGCACCACCACGGGCTTGGGGATCCGCTTGACCAGGGGCTTTTCTTCCTGATATTCGTGGGAGATGCCCTTGCGGAAGGCGAAGGGCTTGGGGATGATATACATGTCGATCAGCGGCACGAACAGGTTGGCGCTGATGACGGAATAGCTGAAGGAGTCCGGCGCGCTGCCCTTGATGCGGAACAGCGCACCCAGCGCGCCGATCAGCACGCCGTAGACCGTCTGGCCCAGCTTGCCCACGGGGCTGGTGGCGTAGTCGGTGGCCATGAAGAACGCGCCCATGATCACGCCGCCGCCCAGCAGGTGGGTCAGCAGGAACATGGGGTCAAAGCCCTGGCCGCCGAACAGGCCCATGCACAGCGTGAACGCGCCCAGCACGGAAAAGCAGATCTGGCCGTGGATGATGTCCATGACCCAGAGCAGCAGGCCGCCCACCAGCAGCGCCAGGGCGGAGCCGCCGATGACGCCGTTGGCCGTGCCCAGGAACAGGCTGGTGATGTTCACGGTCTCGCCGCTCTTCAGAAGCGCCATGGGCGTGGCCGAGGTGACGCCGTCCACGATCTGGTAGGTGGACATGGTGGCGCTGAAGGAGATCAGCAGGACGCAGCGGGCCGCCAGCGCCGGGTTCAAGAAGTTCTTGCCCAGGCCGCCGAAACAGCACTTCACCACGATGATGGCGAACACGCTGCCGATGATGGGCATGGTGACGGGCACGCTGGGGGACAGGCTCAGCGCCAGCATCAATCCCGTGACCACGGCGCTTCCGTCCTTCCAGGTGTCCGGCTTGTGGGCGATCTTGTCGAACGCGAATTCCGACAGCACCGCCGCCGCCACGGCGCACAGCACGATCAACAGCGCGTGCAGGCCGTTTACGATCACGCCCACGACCGTGGCCGGCAGCAGCGACAGGGCCACCATCCGCATGATGAACGCGGTGGACCATCTGTCCCTCGCGTGGGGGCTGGAGGACAGGTTCAGTTCGTTTTGATAGGTGAGCATGTTCATGTTATTTGCCGCCCCCTTCCGCGCGCCTGCGCGCCAGGATTTCCGCCTTGGCCCGCTTGAATTCCTGCATCAAGGGCCGCTTGGCCGGGCATATATAGGTGCAGGAGCCGCACTGGATGCACTCCAGACCGCCGAGCTTTTTCTCATAGCGCTCCAGGTTGCCCATGTACACGGCCTCGCTCATCAGCTGGGGCAGAAGGCCCACCGGGCACACCGTGGTGCAGCGCCCGCAGCGCAGGCAGGAGGTCATCTGCGCCTCCGCCTTCTCGTTCGGGTCCTCCGCCAGCAGCGTCAGCCCGTTGTTCTGCTTCTGGATGGGCACGTTCAGCTCGCTCATGGCGATGCCCATCATCGGGCCGCCCACCAGGGCCTTCTTGAGGTTGACGCCCTCTTTCAGGCCGCCGGCGTAATTGAGCAGATCGGAAAAACTGGTGCCGTCCCGGACGATGTAGTTGCCGGGGTTCTTGACCGCATCGCCGGTGAGGGTGAGGCACTGGCTGTACAGCGGCTCGCCGTAGAGCACCGCCCGCTGGATGGCGTACAGGGTGCCCACATTGTCCACGATGCAGCCCACGTCCGCCGGCAGCTGGGCCAGGGGGAAATCCGCCCCGGCGATGGCCTGGATCAGGCTGCGCTCGCCGCCCTGCGGGTACTTGGTCTTCATGGCGTGCACCTCGACCTTGTCCTTGCCGGACGCGGCCTGGCGCATGGCGGCGATGGCCTCAGGCTTGTTGTCCTCGATGGCTATGACGCCCCTGGCGCGGGGGAACAGCCGGAGCACCAGCTCCAGGCCCTCGATGATCTCCCGGGCCTTGGTACGCATCAGCTGGTCGTTGCAGGTCAGGTAGGGCTCGCACTCGGCGCCGTTGGCGATCACCACGCGGATGGCCTGCGGGTCCTTGGGCTTCAATTTCACGTAAGTGGGGAAGCCTGCGCCGCCCAAGCCCACCACGCCGGCCTCCTGCACGCGCGAGATGATCTCGTCGTTGGAGATGCTGTCGGGGTCCTGCCGGCGGGTGTAGTCCGCCGCAGGGGTGAACTGGCCGTCGCTATTGATCACGATGCAGTCCGCCATGGCCCCGGTCAGCACTCGGCGCTTCTCAATGGCCGTTACCGTGCCGGAGCAGGAGGATGCGATGTGGGCGGAGATAAAGCCGTCCGCCTCGGCGATGCGCTGGCCCACCAGCACGCTGTCGCCCTTCTTCACGATGGGCTTGGCGGGCTTCCCGATGTGCTGCGAAAGCGGGAAGACCATTTCGCCCGTGGGCAGAAAATCGCGCAGCGGCATTTCCCGGCTCAGCTCTTTGTGCCCAGCCGGATGCACTCCGCCGCGAAAGGTGTGCTTCAAGGTCCTCGACTCCCCTCGTGTTTTTGTTGAATGGATATGCCGCGGGCGCGGGGCGCTTGCGCGAACCCACCCACACTATAATCCTACAAAATAATTCTAACATATTTATGGGGGTTTGTAAATGGCAATGGAATGCAAATATATTGTTCAAAAACGTAAAACAGGCGCGCCGGTTTGGCTTTACTTTCCACCGGGAATATTGTAAAATGATATAAGAAGGAAAAGGAGAATCCGCCATGACCACCATGAACTACGAAGTCACCGGCGCCCTGGGGATGCATGCCCGCCCGGCGGCGTTCCTGGCTCAGACCTGCGTGGGCCTTTCTTCCCAGATCACCGTGAAGTATGACGGCAGGACCGCCAGCGGCTCCAACGTGCTGGAGCTGCTGGCCCTGCGCGCCGGTAAGGGCGCGGTGCTGGAGATTACCGCCGAGGGCGGCGACGAACAGGCCGCGCTGAACGAGGTCTATCGGGTGCTGCGGGAGAAGATGTGGGACAGGCACAGGGCGCCCCTTTTGCACATCGCCTTCTTCGGCACCCACGACTACGACCGGCTGTTCTTCAGCGAGCTGGCCAAGGACCGGGGCGAGGGCACCTACAACTGTTCCATCAAGTATTACAGCTGCCGCCTGACGCCGGAGACCGCCAACCTGGCCAAGGGCTTCGACGCGGTGTGCGTGTTCGTGAACGACGAGCTGCCCCGCCAGGCGGTGGAGACGCTGGCCGATTGCGGCGTGCGGCTGATTTTGCTGCGCTGCGCCGGGTTCAACAACGTGGATCTGCAGGCCTGCAAGGAGCGGGGCATCAAGGTGGCGCGGGTGCCGGCCTATTCGCCCTATGCCGTGGCCGAGCACGCCATGAGCCTCATCATGACCGCCAACCGCCGCCTGCACAAGGCCGTGAACAAGGTGCGGGACAACAACTTCGCGCTGTCGGGCCTTCTGGGGCTGGACCTTCACAACAAGGTTGCGGGCATCGTGGGCACCGGCAAGATTGGCCAGTGCATGGCCCGCATCTGCAAGGGCTTCGGTATGTCGGTGCTCGCCTGGGACGCCTATCCCAACAAGGCGCTGGAGGAGGAGGGCCTGCTGACCTATGTGCCCTGGGAGGAGCTGCTGGAGCGCTCGGATCTGATCTCCCTGCACGCGCCGCTGATCGAAGGCCCCGGCGGGACTTATCACCTGATCGACGCCGCGGCCATCGCCCGCATGAAGGACACAGCCATGCTGGTGAACACCGCCCGGGGGCCGCTGATCGACACCGAGGCGCTGATCGAGGCGCTGAAGAACGGCAAGTTCCACGCCGTGGCGCTGGACGTGTACGAGGGCGAGGACGCCAATGTGTACACCGACCGCTCCACCGAATTTTTGAACAACGATGTCACCGCGCGCCTTCAGATGTTCCCCAACGTGGTGATGACCAGCCACCAGGCCTTCTTCACCCGGGAGGCGCTGCAGGCCATCGCCGCCGAGACGCTGGAGAACGCCCGCCGGTTCAACGAGGGCGTCGACCTCGGCGACGCGGAGGTAAGGGCGTGAGGGAGAGTGGAGTGAGGAGTGTGGAGTGTGGAGTGTGGAGTTCAGGTGGAAATCCTTCGGATTTCTTTTGATTCGGTGGGAAACCGGATTGCCACAGCCCACGGCTCCGCAATGACGCGGCCATGAGCCGGACTTATCGCTTTTTCAGGAATGATGAACGGAATCATGACGGTGTCATTGCGAGGAGCGAAGCGACGTGGCAATCCGTCTCCCCGGCCAACTTTAACTCCACTTTCCACACTCCACACTCCACTCTCAACTCTAATTCTCAACCTCTCATACCCGAACCAACAGCAAAAGGAGGTATCCCCATGAAACACATCATGCTCATCAAACTCAAGCCCGGCGCGGACCCGGTGGCCATCCAGGAGAAGATCATCAAGACCTTCCGAAAGCTGGATGACGAGCTGGACTGGCTGAACCGGCCGCTGGTGGTGCGCCGCTGCGAGGACACCGACGCCAGCTTCGACCTGATGGCGTCCTTCGAGCTGGAGAAGGAGAGCCAAGTGGCCGAGTACCAGGCCCTTCCGCAGGTGGAGAAGCTGCGCGGCAAGATATTGGAGTTTGTCGAGGACAAGGCGACGTTCGACCACTATTGAGCGGCCTGCCCGGTTGCAATCCCCGCACACAGCAAGTATAATAATATTAACCCTGCCGGGATTGACAGCCGTGGCTTTTTGTGGTACCATGCCACCACAGTCGAATACCGCAATTAAAGGATAGAGGCGCAGCTGTCATCAGTAGGCCCGG
>CAMVBO010000139.1 GCA_947165745.1 uncultured Clostridia bacterium
AAATTCCGGCAGGAAGGCTGCGCCCAGCCCACTGCACACCATGGGCACGATCTGGGACATAGCGGATACGAAGGTAGTGGGATGAAACAGCAGGCCATGCCGGGCAAAGTATCCGCACAGCATTTCATAACTCACGCTTTTCCGGTGCATCGCCACAAAGGGCCAGGAAGCGATCTGTTCCAAAGTACAGCAGACTTCAGGGTCGGCCTTTGGGGAAATGGATGCGGGGGCCACCAGCACGTCGGGAAAAGTGGCCAAGGTTTCTACGCTCAGGGAAGCGTTTTCATGGAGTGGCTTGGTGACGATGGCCAGATCGGCCAGGCCATGCAGGATCAAAAAGATTGCGTCCTCGCTGGTCGTGCTGCGCACATTGATCTGTACGCCGGGATACTCCTGCCGATAATCCCGCAGTGCGGGCAGCAGCGTGCCCCGCAGCGCCACTTCGCTGGCGGCGATGGTGATCTGCCCGTCGTGCAGATGGGCCATATTTTTCAGCTCGGTTTCGGCGCAGGCGATATGCTGTACCGCCTCCTGCACATGCGCAAAGAGGATTTCGCCTTCGTGGGTCAGCGTAATACCCTTGTTGCTTCGAATGAAAAGCTGGCAGTTCAGCTCCTGCTCCAGCCGGTTGATGATCCGGGTGATGTTGGGTTGGCTGTTATGCAATATGCGCGCCGCCATGGTAAAGCTTTCGCAGGTGGCCACATGATAGAAAATCCGATACGATTCATAGGATGCCGCCATGTTTTCCCCTCCATATCAAATCCTGATAGCCGACATGTAAAATATATCTTTTGAAGAGAGCAAAGTCAAGTGTATAATCACCTCTGTGTGAAAATACACAAATTCACGCACGATAGGAAGCATGCAAACGATGAACAAGGATCTGACAGAGGGAAAACCATCCACAGTATTATGGCGTTTCTGTCTGCCGCTGTTTGGCAGCATCATTTTTCAACAGCTTTATAATATTGCTGACAGCTGGGTGGCGGGTAAATTCGTTGGGGAAAGCGCCTTGGCCGCCGTGGGCAACAGCTATGAGATCACGCTGATCTTCATCGCCTTCGCCTTCGGCTGCAATATGGGCTGCTCTGTGGTGGTGTCGCAGTTATTCGGCGCAAAGGATTATCGGCAGGTGAAAACCGCCGTTTCCACTGCCATGCTGCTGACAGGCGCGGTGTGTCTTGTGCTGATGGCCGCAGGGCTCGTGGGCTGCCGCTGGCTTCTGGCTCTGCTGAATACACCGCAGAACGCCATGGCGGATTCGGCGCTGTACCTGGATATTTACATCCTGGGGCTGCCCTTTATGTTCTTTTACAACGTGGCGACAGGGACGTTCGCTGCGCTGGGGGATTCCCGCACGCCCTTTATTTTCCTGGCGCTGTCCTCCACCGCCAATATCGGGATGGACATCCTGTTTGTCACTGCTTTTGGCATGGGCGTGGACGGTGTGGCCTGGGCCACCTTTATCTGCCAGGGGATCAGCTGTGTGCTGGCCATGATCGTCGTGCTCAGGCGGATGCGGGCGCTGTCGCCAGGGAAGGACAAAGCGCCGCTGTTTTCTGCCGTGCTGCTCAAAAAGATCATCATCATCGCCGTGCCCAGCACCCTGCAGCAGAGCTTCATCTCCGTGGGCAATCTGGTGATCCAGGGCGTGATCAACGGCTTTGGAACAAGTGTGATGGCGGGCTATTCTGCCGGGGTCAAGCTGAATAACCTGGTCATTACTTCCTTTACCACGCTGGCCAACGGCATTTCCAATTACACGGCGCAGAACATCGGCGCGGGCAAGCGGGAGCGTGTGCGGCAAGGCTTGCGGGCGGGGCTGAAAATGGTGTGGATGCTGTGCGTTCCTTTCTGTTTGCTGTATTTCTTCGCGGGAGAAGCGCTGGTACGGTTCTTTATGGATGATCCGACAGAGCAGGCTTTACGAACCGGCATCGTTTTTTTGCGCATTCTCTCGCCCTTCTATTTCGTTGTTTCCGCCAAGCTGGCGGCGGACGGCGTGCTGCGCGGAGCGGGCATGATGCGGCAGTTTATGACGGCCACCTTTACCGACCTGATCCTGCGGGTGATGCTGGCGATCCTGCTCTCCCGCACGGCGCTGCAGTCCACGGGGATCTGGTGCGCCTGGCCCATTGGCTGGGTGATCGCCACCGGCATGTCCCTGCTTTTTTACCGAAAAGCATTTGTATCTCTCCCGGGAAACACCGTTCCCAGCCGGGAACGTGTTGAATAAAAAAGGAGGAACCCTCTATGAAGAACCGTATCCTCGCCTTGCTGACCGCGCTGGCCATGCTGCTGTGCATCCTGCCCGCGGCTCTGGCCACAACTGCCACCGAAACCGCTGTTGTCACCGGCACCGGCACAGCCCAGGGCTATGGCGGCGATGTGACCGTGACCATGACCCTGGCCGATGGCGAAATCACCATTGTGGAGATCGTCGGTGACGCCGAAACTCAGGGCATCGGCAGCAAGGTCGTTGAAGAGTGGCCCCAGGCTTTCGTGGAAGCCAACGGCATCGTGGACACCTACACCGGCGCGACCTTCGCCTTCGTCACCCGCGGCGCGGTCATCGAGGCGGCCCGTCAGGCGCTGGAAAACGCCGGCGTGAACCCCGATGATTATATGCGCGAGGCCCAGGCTGAGGAAGCCAAGGACGAAACCTACGAAGCCGACATCGTGGTGGTCGGCGCGGGCGGCGCGGGCATGGTGGCCGCCATCACCGCTGCCGACGCCGGCAAGAAGGTGGTCATCGTGGAAAGCCAGCCTGCCGTGGGCGGAAACTCCGTCAAGGCCACCGGCGGCATGAACGCCGCCAAGACCGTGTATCAGGACAAGAATGAATTCGGCGAAGGCGCCGGCGTGGAAAAGACCCTGGCCGCTGCCGAAGCCTATGCCGACAACGAGGCCATCACTGCCCTGGCTGCCAAGGTCAAGGAGCAGTGGGAAGCCTGGCAGGCCAATCCCGAAGGATATTTCGATTCCACCGAACTCTTCGCCCTGGATACCCTGATCGGCGGCAAGGGCCTGAACAACCCTGACCTGGTGAACACCCTGGTGAACGACAGCGCCGCCGCCATCGATTGGCTCAGCTCCATTGGCATTGATCTGAACAACGTGGCGGCCTTCGGCGGCGCGTCCGTCAAGCGCATCCATCGTCCGGTGAACGCCGAGGGCAAGGTGGTCTCCGTAGGCGCTTATACCGTGCCGCTGCTGGAAAAGGCCAGTCAGGAACGGGACAACATCACCCTGCTCACCGACACCACCGCCACCCAGATCCTGACCGATGAAAACGGCGAGGCCTGCGGCATCGCGGCCACCGGCAAATCCGGCAACACAGTCACCGTCAACGCCAAGGCCGTGATCCTGGCCAGCGGCGGTTTCGGCGCCAACCTGGATATGGTGGTCAAGTACGCGCCTCAGCTGGCGGGCTTCATGACCACCAATGCCGCCGGCATCCAGGGCCAGGGCATCGAAATGGCCCAGGCGCTGGGCGCCGCCACCGTGGATATGGAGCAGATCCAGATCCATCCCACCGTGCAGGCCGATACCGCTTCCCTGATCACCGAAGGCCTGCGGGGCGACGGCGCGATCCTGGTGAACGCGGAAGGCAAGCGCTTCATCGACGAAGTGGGCACCCGGGACGTGGTCTCTGCTGCCGAGATCGCCCAGCCCGGCTCCTTCTCCTGGCTGGTGGTGGACCAGAAGATGGTGGATGCTTCCTCCGTCATTCAGGGCTACATCAACCGGGGCTTCATGTACGGCGCGGACAGCTATGAAGCATTGGCCGCGATCCTGGAGATCCCCGCCGACGCTTTTGCCGAAACCATGAACACCTGGAACGGTTATGTGGCTGAAAAGAACGATCCCGAGTTTGGCCGCACCAGCTTTGCCCAGCCCCTGGATACCGCGCCCTTCTATGCGGTGAAGGTCACCGCGGGCATCCATCACACCATGGGCGGTCTGAAGATCGATGAAAACACCCATGTGCTGAATGAAAACGGCGAGATCATCCCCGGCCTGTTCGCCGCGGGTGAGGTCACCGGCGGCGTGCACGGCGCCAACCGTTTGGGCGGTAACGCCGTGGCCGATTTCGTAGTCTTTGGCCGCATCGCCGGCCAGCAGGCTGCCGAATATGTAAAGTAATCAGCCCATACTGAACACGCGGCGGCCTCTCCGAATGGAGAGGCCGCCGTTTTTGGATTGATGGGCATGCCCCGAACCTGGAGTCTCCAGGGGCGCTGTGTATTATACCATTTTGAGAAAACATCGGCATTACCCGGATCCTTTGCTTTTTCGGCAGCATTTTCCCTTACAGGCAATCCTTGTAGATTTCGACGATGTCCTCGTCCGTCAGCGCGACGAAGGCGTTTTTCAGATAACCGCCGGCGTTGGCGAGGGAGGCCATTTCGGCGAAATGCTCCGGACCGATCTTCAGTTCGGACAGCGTCATCGGGATGCCGGTCGACTTGAAATACGCTTCCAGCGTGTCGATGCCGGCAGCGGCCAGCGCGGCTTCATCCTCGCCCGACAGGCCCATCACGTTCTTCGCAAAGCGCACAAAGCGCCAGGCGCAGGAAGGATCTTTCTTTAAAATATGCCGCATACACCGGGTCGTGAGGATGGCAAGCCCGACGCCGTGGGTAATGTCATAATAAGCCGAAAGCTCATTGGTAAGTATCCTGATGATTGCCACCTTGTGCCTTTCAACGGAGGATGCTTGCATCCGCTGAAACCTACAGCGCCACTGCGCAGGACTTTGGCGAAGATGTAACCGTCACAATCAACGTACAAAGCCGCTTTCAGGGAAGCAGCTGAGTGGATATGCGATTACGTATAGATCAGTTCATTGAGGATTACTTCTTCCGAACGCTGCCGGATATTGTCCATCTCCCACTCAATTAGCCAATTGGATTAAGGTGTATAATAGCGGCAGAGGATTCCGACAGAAAATGTCAGGAGGGAGCCGCATGAAAGAAGCACGTCCCACAACCGTAGAGGAACGGATTCAGATTGCTAAAGACTGTATATCCAATGGCGGCAACTACGGAGAAACAGCTCTCAAGTACAAGGTTAGCTACCAACAAGTTTACCAGTGGACAAAAAAGTTCAAGGAAATGGGCGCTGCTGGCCTTGAGGATCGCCGAGGGAAACGAAAGAAAGACCAAACTCCACGCACAGAACTGGAAAAAGCTCAAATCGAGATTGAGCGTCTCAAGCATGAATTGTACATGACCCAAATGGAGCGCGACCTGCTAAAAAAATTGGACGAAATCGAGAGGAGGGAGGCTTATCGCAAGTAAGGCAATCTCACCTGTATTTCGCTGTTAAGGAAGGCCGAAAAGCAGGTGTTTGCTTCTCCGGCTTTTGAATCGATGATTGAAAGCATCATCCGTCTTGCATGCGAAACAGTTTGTTTTCAATCCTGTTAGGTTCATGACGATAGGAGGAACGAGGAGAACATGAAATACGTTGGGCTCTACTGGGCGGTGTTTGCACCGATGATGAAAAAGAGCATCCGGAAGCGTTTCAATCAGGAGCTGGCGGATCAGGCGATCCGGCGCGGAAAAGCCGAATATAAGGGATTACTCTCCCGTGCGGACGACCTGGGCCCAGGAAATCCCATGGCGCAGAATGCCTACT
>CAMVBO010000140.1 GCA_947165745.1 uncultured Clostridia bacterium
TTGGCCTCGTCCAGGTTGCCCGTGGGCTCGTCGGCCAGGATCAGCTCCGGGTGGTTGATCAGCGCCCGCGCTACGCAGACGCGCTGCTGCTCGCCGCCGGATAGCTGGCTGGGCAGGTGCCTGGCCCGCTCGCGCAGGCCCACGCGGCCCAGAGCCTCCAGCGCCTCCTCCTCGTCAGGCATGGAGTGATAGTACTGGGATACCATCACGTTTTCCACGGCGGTGAGGTAGCCCACCATGTGGAACTGCTGGAAGATCAGGCCGATCTTGTCCCGGCGGATGTCGGTCAGGTGCTTGCTGGTCTCCCGGGAGATGTCCACGCCGTCCAGCAGTACCTCGCCCTTGGTGGGCTTGTCCATGCAGCCGATGATGTTCATCATAGTGCTCTTGCCGGAGCCGGACGGGCCCATGATGGCCACCCACTCGCCCTTGTCCACGTGCAGGCTGACGTTGTCCAGCGCCTTGAGCTCGCCGTATATCTTGGAAATGTTCTTCAATTCAAGAAGTGCCATAACTCATTCTCCTTTCAGTACCAGGGCGGGGTCGATGGCGACGGCCCGCTTGATGGGCATCAGACAGCTGGCCGCGGCGATCAGCACGGAGACCAGCACCGTCACGGGCAGCAGAAGCGGTTGGAACGTGATGGAAGAATTGAACACGTTGACGCTGACTACCTGTGCAAACACAAAACCCAGCAGCGCGCCCAACACGCCGCCCAGGATGCCCAGGAACACGCCCTCGCCCAGGAATTCCACCCGGATGGAGCCGTCCGAAGCACCCAGCGCCTTTCTGAGGCCGATTTCACGCCGGCGCTCGGAGACCACCGCCATCATCGTGGTGGACACGCAGATCATCGTCAGAAGCAGCACCACCACGGTCACCAGGAACACCAGCGCCTGGAGCTTGCCCAGCACCGCTGTTTCCGACTTGGTGACGCGCTTCACCAGGCGCGCAGCGACGCCCAGTCCGCTGCCGGCGATCTGTTCGGCATAGGCGTTCAGCTGCTCCTCCTCGGCTGAGACGGAGAGTTCCGCCACGTCCAGCTTGTCCTCGCCGGTCAGCTTGCGCATGTCGTCCAGGGACATGAACACATAGCCCTCTTCCTCGCCGCCGGTGACCAATATGCCCGTGACGGTGTATTTCATCGTGTTGGGCTTGGCAGCGGCGCTGGTCTGCCGCGCGGAATTCAGCGCGTTGACGATGGCCGCGGAGGTCACCGTCGCGCCGGACAGCGCGTCCACCTGGTCGCTGCCCTCGGGGGCGGCCATCTTGGCGATGCGCACGCCCGCGCCCGACGTCTCATCGGCGTCGGGGTCCAGCCGCAGGGGCAGCTTTTTGCCGATGAACTGGCTCAAAAACGCCTCGTCCTTCTGGGTGCGGCCGCCAAATTCCTCCGTCTGGGTAGAGGCGTCCACGGCGATTTCCGCAATCGTGCCGTCGTCGCCCAGGGTGGCCGTGACGGTGACGCTGCCGCCGCTCCAGCCCTCGGCGCTGCCGGTGAGCTTCGCGCCGGGAACCCAGTCGTCCGAGGCCGGGCCGGAAGCATTGGAAGCGCCAGGCTGCCAGGTCAGCTCCATGGTGGAGCCCTCCTTGACGCCGATGATCTCGGCGATCTCCTTACCCACCAGCACCTCGCGCACGCCCTGGGGATAGCTGCCCTCTACGCTGAAATAGGGGCTTGTCTTCTGTACCTGTTCAAAGTCGGTGCCCGCCGTGGTAAAGGACTGCTGGCGGGAGGTCATGTCCAGGCGCACATAGCGATAGGGCGTCGCGCCCACCAGGGCCTCGTCCGGAAGCAGCGTGAGCACGTCATTCAGCTTTTCGCTGGTCAACGTCTCGCCCTCCTCGGGCATCAGCAGCATGTTCGCGCCGTAGGAGCGCATCTGCGAGCGCATCTGTCTGGGTACGTCGTAGTATATCGTCACCATGCCCGCCAGGATCGTCGCGCCGATGCCGATGGACAGCAGCGCGATAAGCATGCGGGAGCGCCGCCTAAGCAGCGACGCGGTGATCATCCGCAAAAACATACGTCTTTTAGTCATGTTATGCCTCCAAAGGAAGGATAAACGGTTCAACCGGAAATGAGGAATTTCGAATGAGGAATGAGAATTGCTTGTACAAATCCCATGCACGATTTGTCTGATCTGTAAAACAGCACTCTCAACTCCTCATTCCTCATCAAAAATCAGTGTCCTCCGTGCAGGACCTCCGCAGGCTTGAGCCTCAATACCATGCGGATGGCGGGCAGGCTGCCGGCGATGGTTACCAGGGCGATCAGCCCCGCCACGATCGGGATTACCTTCGGGTTCATGTCGATGGCCGAGCCGAACACGCTGTGGCCGATCAGCTGGGCAAAGCCCAGGCCCATGAAGTAACCCACGGCCAGGCCGAACAGCGCCGTGATCAGGATCTCCGTCATCACCACGCCGGTGATGGACCGATCCTTCGCGCCGATGGCCTTCAACAGGCCGATTTCCTGGGATCGCTCCATGACGGAGGCGGTGACCAGGTTGGAGATGCCCAGCGCCGAGCCGATCAGGCTCAGGGCCGTAATCAGGATCATCAAGAGCTTCGTCTTGTCCAACACGGTGCCCTCGCTTTCTGCCACCTGGCGCACGGCGTTGGCCACGGAGCCGGGGATGGCCTCCTGGATCTGGTAGCAGATGGCGCTGACATAGGCCGTGCAGTACCAAGTCTCATAGTCGTGGCTGTTCAGCGCCGACGGGTTCCTGGCGGCGCGCCGGGCCAGGTCGTTGTCCGGGGTGGTCAGGGCGGAGACTTCGATGGAGTTCACCTTGCCCTCTCGGTCTGTGAGCGCCTGCACCGCGTCCAGCGTGGCGAAGATCTGGCTGTCCTCGTCGCCGCCGGCGTCAAAGATGCCCACGATCTTCGCGTCCAGCTTGCCCTGGGGGGTGGTCAGCGCCACGGTCTCGCCCACCGTCCCGCGCTTTTCCTCCGCCAGCACCGCGCCGACCATGATCTCACTGTCAGCGCCCACGTCCGCCTCGTTCAGCCAACGGCCGTCGGTGATCTCCCACCACGAGCGCATGCCGGCCACGCCGGCGTCCATTTCCTCACCGGTGGGCAGTGACAGGTGATGGTTGAACCATGTGCCGATCACCTGGGCCTGCGTTCCGTCGGGCAGATTCGCCTGTGCCTTGAGGAATGGCGTGAAGTCCACGATGTTGAAGGCCCAGAAGATGGTCTTGAGCTTGCCCAGTTCGTCCTCCTTCAGATAGGCGGCGTTCAGCGCCTCGTCCTCTTCGTCCACCTCATAGATGGCGGTCAGCAGCGAAGCGTCCTTGGACTTTACGGTGATGTTGGCGCCGTAGTTTTTCAGTTCCTTGTTCACCTTTTCCTCGACGCCCATCACCACGTTCAGCATGCCGGTGGCCATGGACGCGCCCAGAGCGATGGTGACGGCGATCAACAGCATCTTGCTCTTCTGATGGAGCAGCACGCCGCGAATCATTCTGAATAACATAGTGTCCGCTCCTTTCTCATTTGAACTCACGCTCGCCGGCCAGAATGTCCTCCAGTCTGAAGGCGAGCCGGCCGTCCTCCACCTCATATTTCAGCGGGATGGGATTGCAGCCGCCCTTGAAGCCGATGGTGTTTGTGTTCATAATGACATCACAGCGGCGACAGACCACCTGGCCGTTGCGCTCATAGTAGCCGGCGTTTCCGCACACGTCGCAGGCGTCCAGGCCCACGCCGTAGGCGGCGGAATTGGGCTTGCGCACCACGATCCAGCGCACGTCGATGTCGTTTTCCGTGCGATATTCGAAGCGATGGAGATGGAAGTCGTTGACATCCTCCATGGCCACGTAGATCTTGTCGCCCTCCACCGTGTAGGTCTCCGGCGCGGAAAGCTCGATCTCCCGGGTGTCAAATTCCTTGATAACCGTAATGGACAGGCCAAATACGATCATGCAGGCCAGCGCCACGCAGGCCATGCGTCGGTAGGAGCGGTTCTTCGCCCGCAGCTTTCGATGCTGGGCCGGATTGGACCAGGGTTCAACGACGCGGGTGTTCTGGATGAAGCAGACCACGAAGCAGACCAACGCCAGGGAGAAGATCAGAAAAATGAACAGCGTGGCGTGGTTTGCCGACAGCATCACCATATCGCCAACAAAGCCGTGCACGGCCTTGTCATATTTGACGGGCCAATTCAGCCACTTGGCCCGGGTGATCCAGGGGGCAAAAAAGCGGCATACGCTGTAAAAGCCATAGATGAACGTGCCCGCGCACAGCAGGCCGAGGGCCGCCGAGTAGGGCCGGATATGTTCAGCGCAGCGGTAGAGCATGCGCGAATAGACGATCAGGAGTGCCAGCGCCAGCAGCCAGCCCACCAGGCGCACCATGTAATTGGTGGAAAACACGCCCACGCCCATGGTGTTGAAGCTGGTGAGATAGAGCGCCACATTGGGCAGGCGCAGGAAGATCATCGCGGCCGCAAGCCCTGATCCGGCCAGGCACACGAGCGTGCGCCCCGCGCCGGCATGGCCGGGCTCCCTGCGACCGAAGATCGCAAGCAGGATCAGCAGCGCCAGCGAAAAGCCGATGATGAAGCCAAAGGTGTAGTGGTTCCAATGGCTGGATATGATTTTGTTGGTCGCGGCCTTTGCAACGGAAAAGGCCGCTGACGCGGCGAGGGCGACGCACACGCCCGCGATGTGGAAACGGCGCCCGTACCTTCCGTACAGGCGGTCCAGCACGGCATAAATCAGCGTGACGAGCGTCACCGTGGAGAACAGGTCCTGGGTCACCGTCCAGAGATATTTGAGCATTTTCATGCCTCCCGGATGTATTCAGGGAAGGGCGCGGCACATGAGTTAACTCGAGTTAACGCGCGCTTCACATTGTTCCCGAACATACCTACTGCTGATGCGTATCCCCCGCGGATTGCGCATCAGCAGTCAAGACTTTTCGGGTTTTGCGGGCGCGATGATGTCGCGCCCGCGTGAATCAGTTTAGGTCAGATTACCACTGCTTGACAAAGTCCCAGCCGGTCCAGGTCGCTTCGATGGGCTCGTCCCACCAGGCGTCCGCCTCGGGGCCAGTCTCGTCGGTGTGCAGCAGCATGCCGTTCTCGCCGGGGTTCTTGATGGACAGCTTCACGGAGTAGCCCTCGCCCTCGGGCAGAGCGATGTTGTTGCCGTAGTGCTGGCCGTCGGAGGCGTTCATGGGCATCATGGTGCCTTCGGCAATCTGGTTGCCCTCGGCGTCCAGGATGACATAATCGATGGTCAGATAGGGAACCCACTCGCCCTTGTTGAAGCCGTACTCGTTCTCCTCGGCGGTCAGGTCCACTTCGATGTGCAGGTCAGAGCCCTCCTTGGGGGTGGCCAGATCGGTGGGCGCCATGTCCACGGGCTGGAAGTAAACCATGCTCATGGTCAGGAAGCCGACGGTCTGCTCGCCCTCGACACCCAGGTCGAACTCATCGAAACCAGCCTCGTCCTCAGCCAGGGCGAAGGCGGAAACGCTCAGCAGCATCATAGCGGCCATCAGCAGAGCAAGAAACTTCTTCATTGTGCAAATCCTCCTAAATGTGTGTGTTGTTTGTATCTTCAAC
>CAMVBO010000141.1 GCA_947165745.1 uncultured Clostridia bacterium
GGAGGGCATCGTCATCGCCCAGTCCCGCCGCATGGGCGGCCGGGTGCGCACCAGCGCGCAGGTGACGCTGACCGTCAGCCTGGGCACCCGCTGGTATTATATGTACGACTGCGTGGGCCAGAGCCTGGAGGAGGCCACCGAGTCGCTGAAGGCCCTGGGCGTGGAGACCGTGGACGCGCTGTACGTGGAATCCGACGCGCCGGTGGGCACGGTGATCGCCGTGTCGCCCGAGGCGGATACCACCCAGGCCAAGGACACCCCGGTGATCTTCACCGTCAGCGGCCAGCGCATACTGATGCCGGATCTGAAGGGCATGCCCCTGGAAAACGCCCAGGCGCTGCTGGAGGCCGAGGGTCTGACGCTGGGCAGCGTCGCCGAGGAGGCCGCCCCCGACGCCCGGCCGAGGACGGTGGTGGGCCAGAGCGTGGCGCCCCATGAGGCGTTGATGCTGGGCGCGACCGTGGACATCACCATCTGCCAGGGCAAGGATACGGTCTACTACCCGGCCTCGAAGCTTTCCGTGGTGGTGCCGCTGAACGGCAGCGATGTGCTGCTGACCATGACCTCGCCCTCCGGCCAGGCCCAGGAGGTCTACCACGGCGTGCTGAACGCCGGCACCTATCGCATCGCCCTCTCCAGCCCCGAATCCGGCGAACACACCGTGAGGATCAACATGGACGGGGTGGAGATGGAGACGCAGACGGTCAATTTTGAGTGAGGAATCAGGCGTTGGGCGCGAGCCCGCGAAGCCAGGCGCTTCTGCGCGTCAGCCCTGGATTCAACGCCCAACGCCTCACTCCCGATTCACTGATTTGGAGGTTTGGATGTCGGAAGCGACAACGTTAAAGGGCACCATCCTGCAGGGCATTGGCGGGTTTTACTACGCCATGGACGAATCCGGCACGGTGCACACGCTGCGCGCCCAGGGAAAGCTGCGGCGCGAGCGCTTGAAGCCCAAGGTGGGCGACGTGGTGGAACTGACGCCCAGCGAGGGGGAAGAGCACGGCTGGATCCTGCGCATACTGCCCCGGCGCAACGAACTGACCCGGCCCCCGGTGGCCAACATCGACGTGATCGTGGTGGTGGCCGCGGCGGCCACGCCGGACCCGGATTTGATGATGGTGGACCGGCTGCTGTTGAACGCCCGGCGCGCGGGCATCGCGGCGCGGCTGGTGATCAATAAGAGCGACCTGGACGCGGCTACAGCCTCGGACATCGCCGAACAGTACCGGGGCGCGGAGGTGGACCCGATGATGGTCTGCGCCGACACCGGCGAGGGGCTGGACGCCCTGCGCAAGGCCCTTCGCGGCAAGGTGCACGCCTTGGCGGGGCAGTCCGGCGCGGGCAAGAGCACGATGATCAACGCGCTGTACGGCCTGGATCTGGAGACGGGCAGCCTGTCCCGGAAGATCGAGCGGGGCAAGAACACCACCCGCCACTGCCAGCTGATCCCCGTGGAGGGGGGCGGCATGGTGCTGGATACCCCTGGGTTCAGCCTGCTGGAGACGGAGCTGTTCGACCCGGTGGAGCTGAAGGAGAGCTGGCCGGAGTTTGCGCCCTGCGAGGGCAAGTGCTATTTTCAGCCCTGCTACCACGCCACCGAGCCCCGATGCGCGGTTCGGGACGCCGTGGCGGCGGGGGAGATCGACGCCCGGCGGCATGAGCGCTATGCGGCGCTGCTCGATGAGATGAAACAGAGATGGAGGGATCGCTATGATTAAGGTTGCCCCTTCCCTGCTGGCGGCAGATTATCTGAAGATCGGCGAGGACATCCGGCGCGTGGCCGAGGCCGGCGCGGACTACCTGCACTTCGACGTGATGGACGGCAGCTTCGTGCCGAACATCAGCTTCGGATCGGATATGTGCCGCTTCGCGGTGAAGTGCGGCCTGCCCGTGGACGCCCACCTGATGGTGGTGAACCCGGAAAAGCACATTGAGACCTTCGCCAGGGCCGGCGCGAGGATCATCACCGTGCACGCCGAGGCCACCGCGCACCTGCACCGCTGCCTGCAGCAGATCCGCTCGCTGGGGTGTCTGGCGGGCGTGGCGCTGAACCCGGCCACCAGCCACGAGGCCCTGCGTTACGTGCTGGGGGACTTCGACCTGGCCCTGGTGATGACCGTGAACCCCGGCTTTGGCGGACAGAAGCTGATCCCGGCCTGCATCGACAAGGTGGCCGCCGTGCGCGGCATGCTGAAGGACAAGGGCCTGGACGCCATCGTCGAGGTGGACGGGGGTGTGAACCTCACCACCGCGCCGAAGCTGGTCGCCGCCGGGGCGGACATGCTCGTCGCCGGCAGTGCGCTGTACGGCGCGGAGGATGTGGCGGCGTTCATCAGGCAGGCGAGGGGATAAAACGGGGGGCCGGAAGCGTGAAAGCACCGCTGCCCGGGCCATCCGGCTTTTACGCTCAATGCTCTCGGACGACAGGAGGTACATCTATGCGCAAACTCATCGCAATCATCCTCGCGCTGCTGCTCTGCGGCGCCGCCCTGGCGGAGGCCGCGCCCGGCACCAAGCTGGGCTACAAGGTGCTCTCGGAGCTGTCCGGCGGCACGCGCAACGCCTTTGTCTCGCCGGTGAGCCTGGCCTGGGCACTGTCCATGGCCGCCGAGGGCGCGACGGGGGAGACCCGCACCCGGCTTCTGGGCGCGCTGGGCGTGGACAAGACCGACGACGTGATCGCCCTGGCCGGGCCGCTCAAAGATGCCGGTATCCTCTGGGCCAACGCCGCCTTCGTCTCAGACAGCCTTTCGCTGCTGCCAGAGTATGAGGCGCGGCTGACAGACGCCTATGAGGCGGAGCGCTTCCCGCTCACCGGGGCCGAGGGTGTCAGCGACTGGGTGCGGGAAAAGACGAACGGCCTCATCGAGGACATCCCCCTGCTGCTGGATGAAAACACGCGGCTGGTGCTGGCCAACGCCATCGCCATGGAGGCGGAGTGGGCCTCGCCCTTTAAGGCGGAGGACAGCCGGGAGCAGACCTTCCACACGCCGGACGGCGACGTGAGCGCCACGTTCATGCATCAGCTGACCTATGCCCAATACGGCGAAAGCATGGGCTGCCAGCTGGTGTGCAAGGCCTACCGCACCGGCGGCCTGGCGCTGATGATCGCGCTGCCGGCGGAGGGCGGGCTCAAGCGGGCGCTGAAGAACCTGGCGGAGAACCCGAACAGCTTTTTCACCTTCAAGCCCAACCCGCAAAATGTGTCCCTGAGTCTGCCGAAGCTGGACATTTCCGCCGAGGAGAGCCTGAAGGAGGCCATCGTGGCGGCGGGCTGCTGGGTGCCTTTTCACAAGGAATACGCCAACTATTCCGGCATCAGCGAAACGCCTCTGCTGATCTCCGACGTGCTGCAGCAGGTGCGCTTCCAGCTGGACGAGGAGGGAACCCGCGCCGCCGCCGCCACGGAGGTCGTCATGGTGGATGGCGCGGCCCCGTCAGACGACAACGCCCCCGACCCGATCCCCTTCAACTGCGACCGGCCGTTCATCGTGGCGGTGGTGAACCGCTCCACCGGCGCGATCCTGTTCGTCGGGGCCGTGGTGAATCCGGTTAATCAGTAATTGCGTTTCGTCATATTTTTAACACAAATCGCCATGTAACTTATCAGTGCGCCGCTATAATAGTGCCCGGCTGGAACGAATGGAACCGCCACGGCCCTTTAAGTCGATCCCGTGAGGTCGGCAAGGCGACTGAACAGCATGGAACACGGCGCGAACGCGCGCGCTTGTCATGCCCCTGCCTTGTCGGCGGGGGCATTTTATTTTGCGGCAGGGGAGCAAGCTCCCCCGCCACGGCCACCCCCTCCAGATTTTGCTTGAGGATGATGGCCTCTGGCCGCAAAACCTGCAAGGAAGATGTTTTTCTTCTGGAAAATGGGATTTTCCGACAGAAAAACATTCTGCGGTTTCGACGCACATGTCGCCGAAACCGATTGAAAGCATAGATGGAGTGTTGTGCCGTGCAGAAAAAGACCCAGCTGATGGACGAAGCCCAGATGCGGCGCACCGTCACCCGCATGGCCCATGAGATCATCGAGCGCAACAAGGGCGTGGCGGACGTGGCGCTGGTGGGCATCCGCCGCCGGGGCGAGCCCATCGCCCGGATGCTGGCGGACGCCATCGAGCGGGTGGAGGGCAAGCGGCTGGACGTGGGCACGGTGGATATCACCTTCTACCGGGACGATCTGACCCACCTGTCCGTGGACCCCACGCTGAACCGCACCGACATTCCCTTCTCCATCGAGGGGCGCACCGTGGTGCTGGTGGACGACGTGCTGTACACCGGGCGCACGGCCCGGGCGGCGCTGGACGCGCTGATGGACATGGGCCGGGCGCGGCGGATCCAGCTGGCGGTGCTGATCGACCGGGGCCACCGGGAGCTGCCCATCCGGGCGGACTTCGCCGGCAAGAACGTGCCCACCGCCGTGACCGAGTTCGTGCGGGTGGCGCTGAAGGGCATCGACGACGAGACCGGGGTGTGGCTGTGCGATCAATGATGCAAAGGGGGAATCCGTCCCCCTCCGCTGTCACCCCCTGCATCCTTGGAAAATCAGCTGATTTCGACCAGAGGTCGTTATCATAGATGGCGGCGCTGCCGCCGAAGCGCGCACAGGTGTGCGCGGGACAAAAGAAAGGTGGATGAATTCACATGTCTGAACAGGGAATTCGTGACGCGAGGACATTGGGTGCGCCCAAGATGATGCTGCTGGGCTTCCAGCACATGTTCGCCATGTTTGGCGCGACGGTGCTGGTGCCGGTGCTGACCGGCCTGCCGGTGGCCACCACGCTGCTGTTCGCGGGCCTCGGCACGCTTCTGTTTCATTTGTTCACCAAGGGCAAGGTGCCCGCGTTCCTGGGCAGCTCCTTCGCGTTCCTGGGCGGCTATGCCGCCGTGGCGGGGCTGTTTGAAGGCACGGACGTCAACTGGATCCCCTACGCCGGCGCGGCGGTCGGCCTGGCGGGCCTGACCTACGTGGTGCTGGCCGGGTTATTCAAGGCATTCGGCCCCATGCGCGTCATGCGCTTCTTCCCGCCCATCGTCACCGGCCCGGTCATCATCTGCATCGGCTTGTGCCTGGCAAACTCCGCCATCAACAACTGCGAGCAGAACTGGTGGATCGCCCTGGTGGCCATCGCCATCGTGGTGGTCTGCAACATCTGGGGCAAGGGCATGATCAAGATCATCCCCATCCTGCTGGGCGTGGTCGGCAGCTACATCGTGGCTGCCATCTTCGGCCAGGTGGACTTCACCCCCGTGAAGGAAGCGGCCTGGTTCGGACACGCGATCAACTTTGAGAATACCGTGCTGGGCATGCGCGGCACCCTGGATACCTCCAAGCTGATCAGCGCCTATGTCATCATGGTGCCCATCTCCCTGGCCACCATGATCGAGCACATCGGCGACATCTGCGCCATCTCCTCCACCGTGGGCGAAAACTTCGTGGCCGATCCCGGCCTGCACCGCACCCTGATCGGCGACGGTCTCGCCACCGCCCTCGCCGCCCTGTTCGGCGCCCCCGCCAACACCACCTACGG
>CAMVBO010000142.1 GCA_947165745.1 uncultured Clostridia bacterium
GATGGCCGAGGCGGATTCCCGGGCCGCGTCGTCATGGGCGGTATAGGCGGCTTCCAGCAGCTGGGAAAGCAGCTCCAGCGTCTCGCCGGACAGCCCTCCGCCCGGCGCGGCGTCTTTCTGGTCCTGCATGGCGAGGGCCAGATCCTCCCGGAGGCGATCCAGCTGACCGTCCGCCTGGAGCATCGCGCCTCGCAGCATGTGATAGGCCTTCTCGCAGTCCACCAGAAACTCCGTGCGCACATCCGGCTCATCTTCTCCGACTTTTTGCTTCTTTTTCTTCGGCCTGCCCATCGAAACGCCCGCCCAGAGCAGCGCCGCGCCGCCGATGACCGTGGGCAGCAGCGCCTTCACGAAGGCCAAAAAGCCGCCTATATTCCCGGCGAACATCACCGCCAGCACCGAGGCAATAACCAGCAGCGCGCCCACAGTCACCAGAAACGCCTGTTTGGCGCCGAAGTGCAGGCCCGTCTTCGAGGGCTTCGGCGCCTCCTTCTTCCAGCTGCGCACCTCGCCCACCGCGTCGATCAGCGGCAGGGTGTTCTTCATGCTCTGCAGGATGTACTGCGCGCCGTCGCGCAAACCTTCGCTGTCGGCGGCCTCGGTGTAGCGGTACATCACCCGGTCCACAGCCTTCTCCAGCGCCGCCTGCGCCGCCGGCAGCGAGCGGTCCCGCGCCAGGTTTGAAAGAATCATCTCGCGGTCGTCATCCAGCAGCGCCGCAAGGCTGAGTTTATCCATACGTGTCCCTCCCACGGGAGTGGTTTGTTATGGGTATATTATACTATACCGAGTAAATATACGCAAGATCATTCCACCGTCACTTCAATATCGCGATGCCATAAGGCGGCAGTACGATCCGCCCATTCTCGATCCGCGCCGCCTCGTCGCCTGTCTCCAGATCGGCGGCGATGACATATTCCCCGTCCAGCGCGATTTCACCGGCCTCCTCCCTTGAAAACTTCACCGCGATCAGGCAAGCGTCCTCCCCCGTCTCCCTTCGCATCAGGCAGAGACTGCCCTCGGCCAGAAGAAACGCGTTTTCGCCGTCCGCGATGGTCGGGTTTTCAAGTCGCGCCAGGTTGACTGCTTTTACATAGTTCAAAAGCGAGGACGGGTCGGCCAGCTGTTCCTCCGCGGAGGGATAGGGATATTCCACCGAAGTGACCCCGGGTGGCTGGTCGGTCATGTCCCCATCGGACCAATACATGGCCAGGCGCTTGTTGGGATCGTCGCCGCTGCCAGCCATGCCGATCTCCTCGCCATAGTAGGTAAACGTGCTTCCGCACAGCACGCCCAACAGCCCCTCGGCAAACTTGCAAACCGCGGGATTGCTTCGGCCGCGCACCAGGCCGACGGTGCGCCCGGTGTCGTGATTGCACAAAAACGGTGCGAGGCGGCCGTTCGGGATGGCGTCAAGTACTTTTTGGTACTGTCTTGCGAACTTCTCCGCCGGTGCCTTCCGGGCGTTGATGCTCGCACAGATAAAGCCTTCGGCCTGGGCCGCCGGGAACAGGAAGAAGCTGTCCACGCCGCTTTCGTAGTAATCCGCAATGGTATTCAGGTTCGCCCAGCATTCGCCCACCATGTAAGAACCGGGCTTGAGCGCCTCCGCCTCACCCTTCAGCCAATTCAGGAAGGCGACGTTTTTTTCATTTTCGCCGGTGAAATAGCTTGTCACGGCATCCAGGCGAAAGCCGTCCGCGCCTACGTCGTTGAGCCAGAAATCCATGATCGCGATGATCTCCTCCCGGACGGCGGGGTTGTCCAGGTTCAGATCGGGCATGCCGCCGCCCGCGAACCGCTCCTCACAGAACCAGCCGGTTTCTCCCAGCGGCGCATAGCCGTTGCCGCCCTCGCGGTTGAAGCTATAGTATTCAACATAAGGGGAATTTCCGCCGGTCTCCAGGGCCTCAGCCGCCTGAATGAACCAGGGGTGCCGGGTGGAGGTGTGGTTGACGGGCAGATCCATAATCACGGAGATGCCGCGTTCATGGGCGGCGGTCACCAGCGCCCGGGCATCATCCAGCGTGCCGTACTCAGGGTCCACGTCCATGTAATCCGTCACGTCGTACTTGTGATATGAGGGGCTCGGCATGATTGGCATCAGCCACAGCCCCCGCCAGCCCATATCGGCGATGTAATCCAGTCGATCCATCAGCCCACGCAAATCGCCCAGGCCGTCGCCGTCGCCATCCCGGTAGGAGCGCACAAAGACCTCGTACCAGTTGGACGCGGGTTCGGCAAGGCATGAAGCTGTCAGCGCGAACAGGAGGAGGATCGCCGCGATTCTTTTCATGTCTATCACCTGCGTATGTCGTAAGGGATCAGAGTATCAGGCCGGCCCCGGGATCCAGCTTATACACCGGCATCCTGCCCGCGTAGCGGCTCTGTATGTCCCCGGTATTCACGGTGTTGCTGACGGGCGGGAAGGCGTCGTCCCAGTGGTCCAGCAGCACGGCCCTGGGCTTCAGGCGTTCGATGATCGCCTCGGCGGGCGTCAGAAGGTCGCTGGTACCCTGATAGGGCAGCACCAGCAAATCCATGCCGGTGGGATACTCCACGGCCGGGTCGAGGTTCAGACTGCCCATGGCGAACAGCTTTGAGCCGTCGCCCTCGATCAGAAAGCCCAGCGTCTCGCCGTTCTCCGGATATCTGCGAAAGCCGTTGATCGCCTTCGGCAGGTTGCGTGCGTGGCGCAGTATGCGCGGGCTGAGCAGCGTGCGGCGGAGGATGACCCCGTCATACTTCACGTGTCGGGACTGGTACGCCGTCACCCGGGTATCGTCGATTTCAAAGGCATCCCCCGGGGCGATCAGCCGCAGCTGTTCCTGATCCACGCCCAGCCCGCGAAGCGTGTCATGGGGCGCGCGGGTACAGTAGATCCGCCTCGGCTCCCGTTGGCACAGCCCTGGCAGGGACATGATGTGGTCGAAGTGGCCGTGGGTGACGAGGATATCGGCATACCCATCATAGGCGTTCCCGGGCACCCGCGTGGGACTTCCCGGAAATGGAAAAAAGGGGTCGATCAGCAGTCGGCCCCGTCTTGTCTCCACGGCCAGCGAGGCCGTGCCAAACCATGTGATTTTCATTTACTTTTGTCCTATTGCGTCGTTGTCCGGGCGGTCGATGCTCCGGGTATGCCTGATCTCCCTCCAACGGGGCGGCGGCGTCAGGCAGGCCACGATGTTGATTGGCATCCAGGTGAGCATGAACAGCGGGAAGCACATCACGCCCTTGATGCTTCGCCGGTTCAGCTTGCCCTCGATGTGATAGAGCACTGCGGCGGCGCCGCAGCAGGCCAGATAGTAGACCCACAGCACCAGCACCAGCGCCAGGATCCGCCAGGGATGGGAGATGAAAAACGGCATCAGTCCCAGCACGGTTCCCGTCGCGGGAATCAAGCCGAGAATGCACATCAAATTGCCCGTAAAAAGCATCGCCATGTCCACGCAAGCCATGGTGTGCTTCTTCAACAGCCTCAGCGTATAGCGGCGCATGCACTGCATGGAGCCCGCCGTCCAGCGGCGGCGCTGCACACAGGACGTCCAAAAACTGTTGGTCTGCTCGTCATAGATGCGGGCGTCCGGCATCCAGCCGACCTTGATGTCGTTCAGCGCGCATATAGCCGTGAATTCCTGGTCCTCCACCAGGGTCTTGGTCTTCCAGCCAATTTTGCGAATGACAGCGTCGGACACCATGGTGCCGGTGCCGTTCAACTGGCAGGACATGCCCAGGCGGGAGCGGCTTTCGTTATAAAAGCGGCTGAGGAACCAGTACCACACGGTAAAGCCCGCGGAAATCCAGCTGTCGTAGGGGTTCTTGGTGTCGCGATAGCCCTGGCCCACCTGGCATCCGGCGGCCAGCGCGTCGTTTGCGGCCCGGAAAAAGCCCTTATCCACCAGATTGTCGGCGTCAAACACGCAATAGGCGTCATACTTTCCAGTGGCGGACAGCTGGGCGAACACTTCGCGCAGCACGTCGCCCTTGTTGCGGATGGGGCCTTTCACTTGAAGCAGCTTTGCCCCCGCCGCCATGGCCACGGCGCCGGTGTCGTCGTCGCAGTTGTTGGGAACCACGTAGATGTCAAACAGCTCCCGTGGATAATCCTGCGCCTGCAGCGACTCCACCAGCTTGCCGATCACCGCCGCCTCGTTGCGGGCGGGAATCACCGCGGCAAGGCGGGCCTTCGGTTCGGTACGCGGAATCGGCTTCCGCTTGCGCAACAGCCCGCCAAATGAAGTAAATAAAAAGTAAATAGTATACAGCGTACAGATCACGCTGCATATCGTCACAAATATCGTCATCGAGCGTCTCCACATTTTAATAGGAACCCGCTCATAGTATACCTGATTTGGGCGTGTTTCGTCAAGCAAAGTGGAGTTTAATTCATTAAATCTAATGATATCCTAACTAATTGAGATGATTTGATAAAATAATGAAATGAATTTGGCCTCGCGTATTGTTCCCGCTTGGAGCTGCCGGGCCGCTTCAACCAATTCGGGCAAAGCCGCTTCCGGCATTTTTCCGGGGACAAGGTCCGGCGGTCGCGCTTGCGCATTCCGAAGGCGACCCCCGGACTGAAAAGAAAGGAAAAAATGGGCATTGAGCCAAATCACCCCTCCAGACATTCGCTGATGACCGAGAAGAGTTTTTCGGCGAATATAGGTTTTTCCGCAAACGCGTTCATACCAGCGTCCAGCGCGGCCCTTCTGTCCTTTTCGCCCACGTTGGCCGTCATGGCGATGATCGGGATATCGATCCCCATCCCCCGCAGCCTCTGGGTGGCTTCCAGGCCGTCCATGTTGGGCATGCTGATGTCCATCAAAACCAGGTCGTAATGGCCGGAGGGCGCGGACAGAATCCTTTCGACACATTCCTGCCCGTCCTCCGCGAAATCCACGGCGGCGCCCGTGTCCCGGAGCAGCTCGGCGGCGATTTCCCGGTTCACCTCGATGTCCTCGACCACCAGAATGCGCTTTCCGGAATAGTCCGCCGCGGCGTCCGGCCTGCACCGGCCGGACAGCTTTTCGCGCAGCAGATGATGCAATTCCCCGGTGTCCTGCGCCTTTTCCAGCACGGACAGCAGGTACTCGCCGGAAATCCGGATGCTTTCCAGATAGCGGTTGAACAGCTCCGGGTTGTCCCGATACCGGTTCACCAGATCCACGCAGCCGAGGATGATGTGCAGCGGCGTGCGCACATCGGCCGACTTTTCATAGATTTTATACAGATGCGAGGGTGTGTCGTCATTGGAGCCTTCCTGCAAGAGGTCGGCCACCGAGACGCCGAGCACGCTGGCCAGGTTCGGGAACAGGCAGATATCCGGAACAGAAATCCCCCTTTCCCATTTCGACACGGCCTTGTCCGTGACATGAAGCTCCTCCGCCAGAGCCTGCTGGGTCATCCCCTTTTGAGTCCGAAGCAGCCTTATGGCAGCGCCGAGACGAACGGGCGTCATGTGTATCACCTCCGCTACCAGAATAGCATAACCGCATGGCGCTTACAATC
>CAMVBO010000143.1 GCA_947165745.1 uncultured Clostridia bacterium
CTGTGTGAAATCCAGGTTCATTCCGCCGATCAATAGATCTGCAGATTGTACAGCCCGCCCTTGCCGTCCCGGTTCACCACGCAGAAGGTGTAGGCCGTGGGATAGACCTTCTTGCCAGCGTTGGTCTTCAGCACATAATCGAAGCTGACGCGGCAGGTGAAGCAGTTTTCGGACAGCAGGTAAAACTCCGAGACCTCCGGATTGCTGAAGGAGCTGGAGTTGTGGGGCGTGAAGTACTCGTTGGACAGGTTTTCAAAGATCGTCCGCGCAGGGCTGTCCTTCAGGCACAGCGCGACGATGGAGCTTCGTTTGGCGTCCTTGGAAATGTATTTGGCGATGCGCTGGCCCAGTTGGTAGGCGCGTTCGCTGTATCTCTCTTTCAGCGTCTCGTCCTCCTTGAGGCCGCAGCTCCAGGTTCGCTCCCGGTCCGGATCGGACTTGGGGGCCACGGCCGCGCCCGTTTCGTCCGACACATCCACGAACGGATTGCTGTTTGTGGAATGATAGACATACGACACCATCGCCGGGTTCTCCACGTCCTTGGGCAGGAAGCCCTCCTCAAACAGATAGCCGTGGGTGACCTGGGCGTTCTCCTCGCTGAGGGACACGCCGTCCACGGCGACGCTGTAGCCGCCGGGCACGGTAATGCGGCACTCATACAGCTGCTGGGGCTCGGGCGTAGGCGTCGGCGCAGCCACCGTCGGCTCGGGCTCCTCCACGGGATCCGGCTCCTGGCGGGTCACATAGGTCGTCACCTCGCCCAGCATCCACAGCTTGTTGCCCTTGGCCGTGGTCCTGCCGCTGGGCACCAGCGTGAAGGAGGCGAAGCGGTCGCCGTCCAGGGTCACATTGTACTTGTGGGTGTCCTTGTCGCTGGAGAAGACCTCGCTCCACTCCACGGTCTTGCCGGCGGTGATTTCCTCCATGCTCTGCAGGTAGAAGGCCTTTTCGCCGCCCGCGATCTGCTGGGCGGAGGTGTCCAGGTCGTACAGGCGCTGATAGTCCCCGGTTTCAAACAGGCGGGCCACTTGCTCGGCCGCGTGCACGGGCTGGGCGGATTCATAATCCGCCAGCACGTTGCGCAGCCAGGCGGTGCCAATGGCAATGGCAACCAGCACCACGGCAACGACGATGAAATACACCTGGTAAAAGCGGCTCTGGAATATGCTCTTTTTTTTCTTCTTCGCGGTCATAAACCCTCCGTCATCGCACGATAAACGCCGTGGGCATGGTTCGCGAGCCGGTCAGCACCACGCCGTTGTTGACATACTCACCCTTGTAATACATCAGCGAGGACGAGCCGCCGTCCATATTGATGGCGTTGACGGCCCCGTAATCCAGCATGATGGAGATCAAATCGGCATAGGTCGCGCCCAGGCTGGAGGCCTGCCGCCCCTCGATCACCAGCATCAGCACGGCGCCGTCCGCCCGCTGGCCGATGGCCGTGCGGGGATTCAGACCGGAGCTGGCGCCCTTGACCGACACGGGCTCGCCGTTCACGACCAACGCCGGGCCAAAGGTGATGGCGTCCCGCAGGCCCTTCTCCTCGGCCTCGCTCTTGGTCATATTCTTGGCCAGGACCATGATGTTGTCCTGGTTGAAGCCCACGGTGACGTTGTACTTTCCGGGGTCGCCGGTATGCAGCACCTTGCCCTCGGAGATGACCAGGCCCATGGGCATACCACCGTTGCCCATGCCTCCCTTGTCCTCAAAGCCGCCGCCGTTGATGGCGGCCAGCGCGTCATAGCGCTTGGCGATGTCCTTTAATTGCAGGCCCTTCGATTCGCTGAACTTGTCCCGGCAGGTGCCCACGGTAACCCGGGCGGGATCCTGCACCACCATCATATAGCCCAGATAGGTGCCGCTCTTGACCTGGTAGAGTTCGATGCCGTCCTCGGTATAGAGCAGGTTTTCCGGCACAGGCTCGGGCGTGGGCTGGGGGGTGGCTTCCACGACCGCCTCCACCGGCTCCGGCGTCACGTTCGGGTCGGGGGTGGGCGTGGGTTTGGCCACAACGATCAGCGAGGTGTCCGTTTCGCCATTGTCCTCGGAGACGGAGTTCCGGGCCACCACCTCGTCCACCTTCTCCTTGCTGTAGAAGATGCGCGGCACAAATTTCAGCGCGCTGGTCTCCAGCATGGATACGGTCAGCAGGTCGCCCACCGTCTGGGAGGGGCCGTTGAAGGCCGCCTGTCCGGCGCTGAGCGCCGCGACCAGCACCAGGCCGATCAGCGTCAGCACGCTCAGCGTCACCCGCCAGGCGATCCTGCGGTTCCTGCGCCTGCGACGGCGCTGCGCCTTCGTCAGTTTTTTGTTGGTCGTCTGCATACAGGCCTCTCTTTGTCAATGGAAGATAATGTTGTACAGCGCAGCCTTGCCCTTGCGCTTGATGATGCACAGGGTATAGGACGTGGGGTAGGTATAGTCGTTCTCCCGGCGGGAGGTGAGCACGAAGTCAAAGGACACGTGGCAGGTAAGGCAGCTGTCAGACAGTATTCTGACTTCCGACACCTGCGGGTTCACCACCCGGGTGGATTTGTGGCTGGGCGCCCAGCTGTTGCTGAACTTCTTGAGAATCGTCTCCGCCGGGGAATCCGAGGCGATGCCGATGCGATCCCGCTTCAGATCGTCCACGGTATACTTGGCGATGCGCTCGGCCAGCTTGAGCACCGGGTCCTGGAACTGTTCCCTGATGGCCGCGTCCTCGGGGACGTCGCAGCTGAAGCTGAAGCCGTCCTCCCCGGCCTTCACCGGCAGGGACGCGCCGCCGGCGTCCGTCACGCTCACCTGCGGCTCACCCTTCTCCGAGGTGAAGCCGTATTCCACCAGCATCGGCCCGGTGACCCCCTTGGGCAGGAAGTCCTCCGGGTAGATGGACCGGGCGGGGGTCACGATGTCCGCCTCGGTGAGCGTCCTTCCGTTCACGGTCACGGCGCAGTCCGACGGGGCGGTGACGCGATAGGGCGCGTCCTGCGCCGCGCTGGGTTCCTCCGCGGCCTGCATGGTCACATTGGTGGTCACGCTGCCCAGCTGCCACAGCTTGTTGCCGTGGGCGGTGGTCTGACCGCTGGGCACCAGGGTGAAGGACGCGAACTTCTCGCCGTCCAGCGTCACGGTGTACTTTTTTTCGTTCGGGTTGGACGTAAACGCCTCCCGCCAGGCGATGCTCCGGCCCGCGGTCACCTGGTTCATGCTGTCCACATAGAAGGCCTGGTCGCCCCCGTAGATGTCCCGGGCGGAGGTGTCGAAAGCATAGAGTTCCTTGTAATCGCCCCGCTCGAACAATTCCGCCACCACTTCGGCGGCGTGCACGGGCTGGGCGGTCTCATAGTCCTTGACCACGCTGCGCAGCCAGATGAGCCCGATGGCGATGGCGATCAGCGCCACGGACACCGCGATGAAGTAGACGCGATAGAACCTGCTGGCCAACAGTCCCGTGAACTGCTTTTTTTTCTTCTTCATGGCAGCCCTCCGTCAGCGAACGATGAACCCGTCGGGGATGTCGCGGTCGCCGGTCAGTATGACGCCCTTGTTCAGGTATTCGCCCTTATAGCACATCAGCGAGGACGAGCCGCCGTCCATGTTCACGGCGTTGATCGCGCCGTATTCCAGCAGCACGGAGATCAGATCGGAATAGGTGGCGCCAAGGCTGGAGGCCTGGCGGCCGTCGATCACCAGCAGCAGCACCGCGCCGTCCGCCCGCTGCCCGATGGCCGTGCGGGGGTTCAGGCCCGAGCTGGAACCGGAGACCTGGGCGGCCTCGCCGTTCACCACCAGGGCCGGGCCGAAGGCCAGTGCGTCCCGCAGACCCTTCTCCTGAGCCTGATCGGTGGTCATCTTGCCCACGATCAACACGTTGTCCTGGTTGAAGCCAGCCACGACCGCGTGGTCAGATTTCGGCCTTGCCTTGTTCAGCAGCTTGCCCTGGGAAATGACCAGGCCCAGGGGCCGACCGCCGTTGCCCACGCCGCCGTCGTCGGAAAAGCCGCCGCCGTTGACGGCCGCCACCGCGTCGTAGCGGGCGGCAATCTCCTTGAGCCGCAGGCCGGGCTTGGAGCTGAATTCCTCGCGGCACACGCCCACGGACACCCGGGAAGGGTCGTGGACGATCATCATCCAGCCGTTGTAGGTGGCCCCGTGCACCCCGTACACGTCGATGCCGTCCTCGGAAAACGCCAGGTTCTCCGGGTTCGGTTCCGCGGGCTGAGCGGGCTCCTGCCCCGGTTCCGGGGTCGGGCCGGCGACGACGATCAGCGAGGTATCGGTCTCGCTCCCGTCGTCCTGCACGGAGTTGCGGGCGATGATGGCGTCCACCTCGGCCTGGCTGTAGTAGATACGAGGCACGAATTTCAGCGCGCTGGTCTCCAGCATGGTAACGGTCAGCAGATCGCCCAGGCTCTTCGACGGGCCCTTGAAGGCCACGAAGCCCGCGCCAATAGCGGCCACCAACACCAGGGCGATGACCGTGCCCACCGACAGCCCCACCCGCCCGGCGATGCGCTTGGGCGTGAGACCGCTTTGGGCCTTCTTTTTTGTTTTCTTTTTTGCGGCAGCGCCGCCCTGGGCCCTGGCCTTCGCCGCCTTCGTCCCCGCTGGACGCGCCGTCCCCGCAGGACGCGCCGTCCCCGCAGGACGCGCCGTCCCCGCAGGACGCGCCGTCCCCGTCGAACGGGCCGTCCCCGCCGGACGGGCCGCCGCTGTTGAACGCGTCGCCGATTCCGGGGAGAGGCCTTCCACCGCCGGCCGCGCCTGGTTGTCTCTATCCTGCATCCTCGCACCGCTTTCGTGTCGGATTCAAATACACATGGGCATACACTTTATTCTAACATTTATGTGGCACTTTTGCGTTGCAATACTGTTAATGTTAGGAGGCATTAAAACAAAAATCAGCGAGGGAGCCCGCTCCCTCGCCGAGTGATTAGAGTCTGTTTCTAAAACCCTGAACATGCAATTTCGGCGTCTTTTCCGCCAAAGCTGCGTTGTCAAACCTTGACTTGCCGCCAGCAAGCCTGCGGTTTTCCGCCTTGTTTTGACGGAAAATCCACTCGGACTTGCACATCCCGGGCTTTAGAAACACACTCTACAACATGATGCAAATCATGCCCCCGCTGCCCTCGTTGAGAATCTTCTCCAGGGCCTCCCGCAGCTTGCCGCGGGCGTCCTCGGGCAGGTTGTTCAGCTTGCCGTTCATACCCTCGCGCACCAGGTCGCCCAGGGTCTGGCCGAAGATCTCGGTGTCCCACAGGGCCTCGTCCCCCGCCGCCAGCTGTCCGGAAAGGGTGCCCGCCAGCGCCTGGGACTGGCTCTCGGAGCCGGCGAAGGGCGTCACCTCCGTGCGAATATCAGCCCGCACCAGCTGCAGGCTCGGCGCGCTGGCCTTCAATTTCACGCTGTAGTTCGGCCCCTGCTTCACCAGCTCCGGCGGCTGGAGCGTCAGCTCGTCCATCC
>CAMVBO010000144.1 GCA_947165745.1 uncultured Clostridia bacterium
GGCCGTCCCAGTCACTGACTGAAACGGTGTTGCCTGCCGCCTGCGCCGCGAACGGAATGTTCGCGAACATGCTCAGCACCATCATCATGGTCAACAGCATGCTCAAAAACCGCCTGTGCTTCATCTCGAGGTCCTCCTTGTCTTTGTCGTCCCGTTCTTCGGTTCGAAGCCCCCGCCAGAATCCATATATCGGCAGGGATTCCATATTCTACTCACCGGCATTGTATCAGGCGTTGTCCAACAAATGCCTAACAAAAAACCGCGAAAAAGATCCGTCTTCAGGTTTTACAATTATTTAACATTGTCATGTCTCCTGCTTCCGCCAGGTCAGCAGGCTCTCCGTCATGCTGGCCCAGGGATAGGCGCCCATGTATTCGCCGCGATAGCTCTGCGCGGCGTCCCTATCGCCCGCGAGGAACAGGTAGAGGTCGCAGACAAAACTTTCAGGCTTCACCCGCAGCGTTCCCCGGCCCACATCCAATATCCCGTCAATTCCGTATTCCCGAAGGGTATCTCTCAGGCTGCGCGTATAGATATCCAGCTGCTTCTGCATCCCCCGGTCATACGGCCGGTCCTCCCACAGCGACGCAAACAGCTCCGCCCGCGTGACCGTGCGGCCCTGCCGGTCCACGAGGAACGCCAGGATTTCCTTGGACTTGGCGCGCTTGAATTCGACGGGCTTGCCGTCCACCAGCACGTCGAAGCCGCCGAAGGTGCGCACCGTCACATGGCCCTCCAACGGCTTGTGCCTGCCGGAGAGCGCGTGGGCCACGTCCGCCTCCAGCGCCTGGCGCGTGACGGGCTTGAGCAGGTAGCCCGAGGCCCGCACCGCAAAGGCGTCCACGGCATACTTGGGATAGGCCGTCACGAAGATGATGGCCGCGTCCGGCTGCCTTTCCTTGATGGCCGCCGCCAGCTCAATGCCGGTCATACCCGGCATTTCAACGTCCAGCAGCGCCAGGTCGACGGAGTTTTCAGACACCCACGCCAGCGCCTCCGCGGGGCGCGTGAAGCCTGTGACTTCCTCCATTCCGGGAAGCTCGCGGCAAAGCGAGACCGCGCGCTCCATCAGCGCGCGCTCGTCATCGACGCAAATTGCCCGCATGGTCTTCCTCCTCTCTCGTGCGCGAAATGGTGATGGTGACCTTCGTGCCGTTGCCGCTGCCGCTCTCGATGGCCAGCAACCCGCCGCACATCCGCTCCAGGCGCTCGCGCACGTTCCAAAGGCCGATGTGCTGCCCATCGCCTTCCTTCAGCTTTTTCGGTTCAAAGCCGTCGCCGTTGTCCCAGACCGCGATCTCGTGTCCCGCCGCCGTTTGGCGCGCGCTTACCCGCACAAGCCCCTCTTCCCGCACGAACGCGCCGTGGCGAATCGCGTTTTCCACGATGGGCTGGAGCGTCAGCGGCGGGATGTTGAAATCCGCATCCTGAATGTCGTATTCGACGGTGATGGTCTCAAAGCGCGCCATTTCGATGTCGGTATACGTCCGCGTATGCGCCAGCTCGTCCCTGAACGGGATCAGGCCCACCGTTCCCAGCGAATCCAGGTTCTGCCGCAGGTACAGCCCGAAGCTGTCGGCGATGCGCCCGGCCTTCAGCGGCTCGGTGTAGCAAAGGGCGCTGATGGTGGAGATGGTGTTGTAGAGGAAATGCGGCTGGATCTGCGTCATCATGATCTGGATGCGCTGCTCCGCCTCCAGGGAGCGCTCATGCTCGCGCACGAACTGCATGTGCAGCCATATGTAGTACAGCAGGCAGCAGCTGACGATGGCGATGGTCAGGAAAGCCACGATCTGATTCGCCTCTGTGACCCGGCTGTCCAGCACATAGGAAACGATGATCGCCATCACGACCATGGAAGGAATGACCAGCTCCTGCTTGCGAATGAACCGGTATTCCTTCCAGGAGAGATACACCAGGTCCACTAAAAGGATGGCGCTGAAAAACACGCAGGCGTATTGCAGCGGGCCGCCCTTGTAGTGGTTTTCCTCGTTGATCCGAAAGCAGATGCCGGAAAACAGCGCGGTCGAATGGATCGCGGCGTTCAGCCCGACCATCACCCATGCCAGCCAGTGGCTGCGGCGTGGGCTGACGATATGGCAGAACAGCGCCAGTATCGCCGGACGAATGGCGTAGCCGATGATCGCGGCGACCGTCCTCGGATACCGCAGCGACACGCGCATTTCCATCAGGTATTCCAGGTAGTTCTCCACGACCAGGGCAAACGCCAGCGCGGCGACAATGAGCATCACCCGCTTCTGCCGCTTGTCCAAGTAGGAATCCACCAGCACGGCGAACACCAGCCCCACCAGCTGGATCAGCAGGGGCAGCAGCGCCGTAAGGTCATTGACAGATTGCTGTGGCATGGTATCTCCCTGTTCCGTGAAATGTAGAGGGATTCTATATATTCCCATTTATATGATACGCTCCACAGCGTCCACAAACGTGACAAGAAGAGTCGCCACAGCCGCAAAAGAATAAAAAGATCCTTCGCTTCGCTCAGGATGACACGGCCTGGCTTGAAGCCTGACGCCGTCATTTTGAGCAAAGCGAAGAATCTGAATATGATATGAGAAGCGCGTTGCGGCGCTATCCGTCCCGACGGAAAAACAGCCGTCCCGCCGTCAGCTCCGCCCAGCTGTATTCCGGCATGTATTCGCCCCGGTACGCGTTCACCGCGGCCATATCCCCCTCCAGCATCCGGTAGTAATCGCAGTCGATCATGGACCGGCGAACGGCGATCTGCCGCCGCTCGCGGATCAGCGCGTCCTCCATGCCGATGGCCGCCAACGTGGCCCGCAGGTCGCTGATCAGCCGCCGGATTCGGGTTTGCGTCGCTTGCGCATCGGTTTCGCCCTCCCACAGGGCCGCCGCGATCTGCTCGCTGGTGCAGGCCGCGCCTTCCCGGTCGATCAGGAAGGCCAGAAGCTCCTTGCTCTGCTTCCGCGTGAAAATCACCGGTTCGCCGTTGAAGAAAACCTCGAAATGCCCGAAGCAGCGAACGCGCAGCTTGCCCTGCGCGGCGGGCGCGGGGGCAGGCAATTCCAGATGATCCAGCGTATCCCGGATATCCTCCGCGGTCACAGGCTTCACCAGATATCCCTGCACATGTCTTTTCCATGCTTCCAGCGCATACTCGGAATAGGCGGTGACAAACACGATCTTCGCGTCCGGCGCGGCCTTTTTGAGGACGGCGGCGAATTGCAGGCCATCCATGTCCGGCATCCGGATATCCGAAAACACAATATCCGGACATGCGCCCTGCTCCGTGACCGCGTCCAGCGCCGCCTGCCCCCGCCGAAAATCAAGTATCTCCGCGCCCGGCACGGCGTCCCCGATGGCCTCGTGCAGCGTTTCCAGGACCTCCAGCTCATCGTCTATGGCAAATATCCTCATGGCTTGGCGCCTCCCCGCTGTTCCTGCTTCGGAATGACGATCACGGCCTTCGTGCCGCCCTCCGGCCCGGTTTCGATCCGCAATTCAGCGCCCGCGTAGTTGAGCCGCTCCCGAACGCTTCTCAGGCCGATGTGGGCATGATCGTCCCGCGGGACGGCATCCGGGTCAAAGCCGTCGCCGTCGTCCGTCACGGCGACCTCGTAGCGATCCCCATCATCGCGCGTCGCGATCGTCACCGTGCCCTCGCCGCTCTTCTTCCCCCGCACGCCGTGGCGCACGGCGTTTTCCACCAGGGGCTGGAGCGTCAGGGACGGGATGAGGAAGTCCGTACAGCGCAGGTCATAGTCGATGTGCAGCTCGTTCGGAAAGCGAAGCTGCTCCAGCTGTAGATACGTCCGCGTGTGCTCCAGCTCCGTCTCGAAGGGGATCGGCTCCTCCCGCGCCATGGAATCCATATTTCCGCGCAGGTAACGCTCAAACTTCAAAAGCGCGTCGTCCGCCTTCTCCGGCTCCTTCCGGTAGACCCGGCGGATCACCTCCAGGGAGTTGAACAGGAAATGGGGCTGGATCTGGCTCATCATGATCTGTATGCGCTGGCCCGCCTCCAGCGCCTCCTCGTGCTCGCGCACGAATTGCAGATGCAGCCAGACATAGTAAAACACGCAGCTGATGGCGATGGCGATGGTCAAAAAGGAGATCGGCGGTTCATCGAAGATCGCCGTGAAATCCATGACCACCGCCCCGGCGATGATCAGCGTCACGAGTATCGGTATCCAGGATTCCTTGCGCTCCCGCGGCCTGAAGCGCCAAAGCGTCAGGTAGAACAGGTAGGCGAACAGCAGCGCGCTGACGACGGTACAGGTCTGGCGCAGCGGGCCGCCCTTGAAGTGGCCGACCACTGTAAAATGGAAGGCAATGTCCGAGAAGAAGGCCGTCAGGTAGACCGCCGCGTTCAGTATGACCAGCGCCCACGCGACGCGATAGCGCCTGCCGGGCTGCACGATGTACAGGAACAGTGCCAATATGACCGGGCGCACGGCATAGCCGTAGATGACTACCGGCACCCGCAGCGCGTTGTACGCGCCCACGGCGGACAGCCGGTTGTCAAGGATATTCTGGAGGATCAGGCTGAACACCAGCACGATGATGATGAACATGGTGCGCCTGCGCTCCCGGTTCAGATATGCGTCCAGCCGCACGGCCAGCAGCAGGGCGAGCAGCAGCACCACGGTGGGAATGACCGCCAGCTGGGCCATGAAGCGCCGGATGACCGGCATGTCCTCGATCCGCGCTTCGCCGTCTGTCGCACCAATGGCCGTCAGCCTCCCCTCGTTGCCGATGTCGGCTTCCTCCGGCGCGTCGTTGCCAAATACGATGCCGTCGTCCACGGTCAAGCTCGCCTTGGCCTGATTGAACACGCCGCCGCCCCGGGCCGACGCGACGTTGCCGGTCACGCTGCCGCCCATGAGCACCATCATGCCGTTGTTGGCCAGGCCGCCGCCGTCGTGCAGGGCGGCGTTGCCCGTGATCCTGCCGCCCTCCATGATCAGCGTGCCGCGGTTGAGTATGCCGCCGCCGTTGTCGTGGCTGCCGCCGGTGATGACGCCGGTTCCGACGCTGTCCCGCAGGGTGAGCATGGCTCCCGCCTCGACGGTGATTACCGAGCCTGAGTTCTTGTCCCGCACCTTCCGGTTCCGGTCCAGCGTGTGCCCGTTCAGGTCCAGCACCAGGCGCTTGCCTGCGGGCACGGTCAGGGTGACGTCCCCTTCAAGGGCGGTCAGGTCCTCCGTCAGGGCAATGACTTCCCCCGCCCCGGCCCGGTCGATCGCGGCCTGCAGGGCCGACCAGCTGTCGATGGCGGCATCGGCCCGGGCAAAGCCCATAAACCACCAGACCGCCAGCAACGCAGCCGCGAGCCTGCCGATCCTGTTTAATATGGGTGCTTTGCCATATGCCTTCATCATCCGTCTCCGTTCGCTGGATTCTGGAACCATTGTACCGCATGAGGGCTCCGGATTCAAGAGGCTATG
>CAMVBO010000145.1 GCA_947165745.1 uncultured Clostridia bacterium
CCGTCGCCGATGATGCCGCCCACCAGCGCGCCCAGGATCAGGCTGTAGGCGGGGTGCACCTTGCGGATGATGAGTACGATGGCGATGGCGAGGCCGATCACGGCCCCGAGGGTGGTGAAGTCATACATGGCCTTGTCCTCCTTTTATTTCTTCAGCTCCATGCCCGCCTTCAGGAAGCGGAACATGCGCACGGCGCCCAGGTAGTAGAGCTCCTCCGCCCGGCCCAGGGCCTCCTCCAGGGGCATGGGCGCGTCCACGGTGGTCATCAGCGAGGCGATGCCGTGGTCGAAGATCCGGGCGGCGTCCCTTCCCAGCGAGCCGCTGAGCCCCACGGCCACCACGCCCTTTTTCGCGGCGCGCTCGCCCACGCCCTGCATCACCTTGCCGAAGCAGCTCTGCCAGTCGGTGCGGCCCTCGCCGGTGACCACCAGGTCGGTGCCCTCCAGGCGGCTGTCGAAGTCGATCAGATCTAGTACGGTGTCGATGCCGGACTTCATCTCGCCACCCAGGAACACCATCAGCGCCGCGCCCAGGCCGCCCGCCGCGCCCGCGCCCTGGATGGCGTCGGGCTCGATGCCGAACTGGCGGCGGATCACGTCGCGGTAGTTCACCATTCCACTCTCCAGCCGCTGCTGGATCTCCGGCGTCGCGCCCTTCTGGGCTCCGAAGGTCCAGGTGGCGCCGTTTTCGCCGCACAGGGGGTTGGTCACGTCGCACATCACGGTGATCTTCGCGTCTGCGATGCGTTGATCCAGGCTGGAGACGTCGATGGCGCACACCCGCTCCAGGTCTTCGCCCCGGCCCTCCAGCGCACGGCCCTGCCCGTCCAGGAACCGCACGCCCAGCGCCCGGGCGCAGCCCATGCCGCCGTCGTTGGTGGCGCTGCCGCCGATGGCGATGGAGATGTCAGTAAAGCCCATGTCCAGCGCGTGGCGGATCAGCTCGCCGGTGCCGTAGCTGGTGGCCTTCAGCGGGTTGCGCCTGTCCAGGGGCACCAGCGGAAGCCCCGAGGCCGCCGCCATCTCGATCACCGCGCGGCGCGCGTCCAGCCTGCCGTAGCGGGCCGTCACCTTCTCCATCATCGGGCCGCAGACCTCGCACTCGATCCACTGGCCGTTTTCCGCGGCCACCACCGCGTCCGTGGTGCCCTCGCCGCCGTCGGCCACCGGCACGCCGCTGTATTCGATTTCCCCGAACACATCTTTTGCGGCCCTTGCCAGCAGGCCGATGGTCTGCTCGCTGGTCAGGGTGCCCTTGAAGGAATCCGAAGCAAACAGGAATCTCATGTCAGCCGCCTCCTTGTCGTTTATCCGTTGAATCTATTGTAGCACCCCATGAAGAAATATGGAATACGCTAAAGGAATAAACTGTATAATTTCAGCTTATCGTCGATGGACGCACGACGGAGCGGCGCAGCGGCGACGCCCGCGCGCCGAGGCGGCGAACGAATGACGGGGACGCGGAGCCGCCAAACGCATTTTGGTAAAAAAATGGTGGAAAAATCCGGTGGAATGGGGTACAATAGGGTTATCGAAAAAAAACGATGCTCGAAGGAGGACAGCATATGAAGCGAATTGGGATCATCACAACCATCCTGCTAATCGCGGCGCTGATGCTGGCGTCGCTGCCTGCCTGGGCGGACACGGCCTATCTGCCCGACGTGGCGGAGGAGATGACCGAACCGGATTACTGGGTGAAGAAGGCCAACCAGCTGAACGCGGTGCTGGCGGACGCCTCTGAAATCGAGGCGCTGAACGCCGGGTTCCTGGCCAGGAAAGAGTGCTATATGACCGACCTGCTCCAGGAGTACGAGCCCTACGACGGCGCGGCTTTCCGAGGAGAACGCGTGAAGCAGGCGATGATCGCGCTTTCAGCGTACATGGCCGACGGCTATTACCGCGCGGACGGCGCGCAGGTGCGCTTTTCGGACGTGGAGGCTGTGCTGAAGTCCATCGATGACGCGGAGGTGTCCGCCGAGCAGCAGGTGCGCTATGGCATCTGCACGACGCTGGCGGATGTGCGCGCCGTCCCCACGGATCTGCTCATTACCGACATGGTGGGCGACAACGACTTCGATACCCTGCAGGATTCTTACGTCCGGGTGAACGAGCCGGTGGTCATCCGCGCGCAGACGGCGGACGGCAGCTGGTATTTCTGCGATACCTGGTGCGTCTGCGGGTGGATCGCCGCAGATCGCATAGCGGTCTGCAAGGACCGGGAGGAGTGGCTGGCCGCCTGGCAGATTCCCCAGGAGGAGCTTTTGGTGGTGACTGAGGGCAAGCTGTATCTGGACGCGTCCAATGCCAACAGCGCATCGTCCCAGCGGATGCTGACCATGGGCACGACGCTGCGGCGGGTGCAGGAGGAGGATTTTGACCCCACCATCACCAACCGTGCCCTCTATCACAACACGGCGGTTTGGCTGCCTGTTCGGGATGAAGAGGGCCAGTATACCACCACCATCGCGCTGATTCCCCAGCACTGCGAAGTCAGCATGGGCTATCTGCCGCTGACGACGGAGAACATCATGGAGGTGGCGTTCTCCATGCTGGGCGACGCCTACGGCTGGGGCGGCATGCTGGCGGTGCCGGATTGTTCCCAGTACATACGCAATATCTACAAGTGCTTCGGCCTGGAGATTCCCCGGAACACGACCTGGCAGTCCGCCATGCCCGCGTTCAAGACGGATCTCGCGGAGCTGGATCTTGACGCCAAGGCGCAGGCTCTGGACGGCATGCCCGTGGGAACGATCCTGTTCTTCCGGGGACATGAGATGATGTATCTGGGCGAGTCGGACGGCCTGCACTACGTGATCAGCAGCGTGGGCTCCATCATGGCGCCGGGCGGTGATTCCGTGCAGCGCATTCGCAGCGTGGTCATCAACACGCTGGAGGAGACCATCCGCGGCAACGGCAACAGCTGGCTGGGCGATCTGAACCTGGGCGTCGTCCCATGGATGCCGGAAGCCGTGGAGGCGGAGGAAGACGCCGGGCTGTCGGACGCGGCGTGACGGAGATTATATATCAGGGGCTGTCTCAAGACAATCGTTTTGAGACAGCCCCTTTTTGAGTTACGCGCAATCAGTCCGCCGCCGAACCCGCCGCGCGCAGGAACCCGGTTTTGCTTCTTCATTGGGCTCCATGGGCGTTTCACCCCAGGGACGCGTAATGACAGTTATATCATCTTGAACGGAGAAAAGCGCCAACGGAGGATACACTGTGTTTTATGCCGCGCCGGTCAGCTGGTCCACGTGAATCCGCTTGAGCAGCACGGCGTACACCGCGCTGGAGAGCGCCCAGGTGAAAGGATAGATCCAGTACGCCAGCCGGATGTCGTGCACAGCCTGTCCGAGGGTGAACAGCACCAGTATGCGCACCGCGCACCAGCAGGTCAGCATGATGACCATGGGCGTCACGGGCTTGCCCAGCCCGCGCATCACCGCCGAGGCCACGTGGGAAAAGCCCACCAGGCAGAAGAACAGCGCGCAGACCCGGGCGCGGCCCACGCCGAAGCGGATCACCTCGGGATTCCGGTTGAACAGGCCCACGATCTGCGGCGCGAACAGGTAAAGCGCCACGCCCATCAGCTCGATGATCACGATGGCACACGTCAGGCCGAACCGGATGCCCTGGCGCACGCGGTCGTACTTCTTCGCGCCCATGTTCTGGGACACGTAGGTGGTGAGGGACATCTGGAACGCCGTCACGGGCAGGAAGGCGAAGCCCTCCACCTTGGTGGACGCGCCGATGCCCGCCATGGCCAGACCGCCGAAGGAATTGATGTAGGACTGTATCAGCAGGTTGGACAGGTCGATCACGCAGGCCTGAAGCGCCGTGGGCAGGCCGTTGCGGATGATGAAGCGCAGGTTTTCCCGGTCAAAGCGCACTTTGCGCGGGTCCAGGCGGATGCTGCTGTCGATGCGCAGCAGTCGCGCCGCCACCAGCACCATGCTCAAAAACTGGGAAATGATGGTGGCATAGGCCGCGCCTTCCACGCCCATCCGGAAGCCCGCCACGAACAGCACGTCCAGCGCCACGTTCACCAGCGAACTGATCACCAGATAGATCAGCGGATGGCGGCTGTCCCCGGAGGCCTGCAGGATGCCCACCAGCATGTTGTACATCACCAGCCCCGTGCCGCCGGCGAAGTAGATCCGCAGGTATTTGCAGGACTCGGTGAACACCTCCGGCGGCGTGCCCATCCAGCGCAGCACCGCGGGCGTGATCGCCATGCCCACCACCGACACCACCAGGCTGAACGCCAGGCCCATGGCCACCGTGGTGTGCACCGCCAGGGAGGTCTGCCGGGGATCGTTTGCGCCGATATGGCGGGCGATCACCACGCCGGCGCCGGTGGCGAAGCCCATGAAGAAGCCCACGAACAGGTAGATGAAGGCGCCGTTCGAGCTCACCGCCGCCAGCGCGTTTTCGCCCAGATAGTTTCCGACGATCAGCGAATCCGCCGTGTTGTACAGCTGCTGGAACAGATAGCCTATGAAGATCGGTATGGCGAAGCCGATGATCTTGCGCCGTATGCTGCCCTGGGTCATCAATTGGTCCATAATTGCCTCCAGCGATTTGCTTTGGGAAAAGCGCGGGCCTCGCCTCGATCGTCCTGATTCACAGAGGCGAAACCTTTTCAAGCATACCACAACGGGATATGGCTTTCAACGTGGATGGCGTTAAACGACGGCTCTCCACGGCACTTCAAAGCGGACCACTTTCCATAATGGTGCAAAACTTGTAAATTCGATTGCAATATATATTGCCGATTTGGTTAATGGGCGATATAATGAGAGGGACAATCATCGGCCTGGAGGGAATGACCATGAATAAAGACACGCCCCTTTACGACGCGAAGCTCTCCGACGAGGCGCGCGCGAAGTACCTGCTGTCCCAAATGACCATCGACGAGAAGTTTGCCTGGTTCACCCTGCGGGTTCGCAACGAGCGGCTGGGGCTTGCCGTGTCCACCTGCGGCGGCGAAGGCGCCCACGGCGTCCAGGCCCGGGCGGGGCAGGGGGAACACTATCCGCCCACGCCGACCACCTCCTTCACCCAGCCCATCGGCATGGCCGCCACCTTCGACCGGGAGCTGATCCGACGGGCCGGCGACGTGACCGGCAGGGAATCCCGCGCCTTTTCCAACGCGGTGGGCAAGGGTGGCAACGGCCGCCTGGGCCCGACCATCGACCTGTGCCGCGACCCCCGCTGGGGCCGGAACGAGGAGGGCTACGGCGAGGACCCGTACCTCACCGGCAAGATGGCCTCTGCCTACATCCAGGGCATGCAGGACGAGCACAACTATGACGGCACGCCCGTCGCCCCCGGCGGGCGGGGCGACCGCGTGCGCACCGCCGCCGTGCTGAAGCACTTTTACGCCAACAACCAGGAATACCGCCGCTGTTATGACAACTTTGACATCAG
>CAMVBO010000146.1 GCA_947165745.1 uncultured Clostridia bacterium
TGAAGGAGTGGAAGATCTCGATCATGCTCAGCGTCAGGAAAGCCATGGTCATGCCCGTCCCGGATTCCCCGATGGTCCAGAAGCCACTCTCCATCCGGCAGCCCACGAAGAAGCTGAATACGGTCACCGCGGCGATGACGAGCCCCTGGAAGAGGATGTCAAAGCCCAGGCCGTCGCTGAAGATGCTCTCCTTCCGATCCCGGGGAGGCCGCCGCATGACGTCCTTCTCCGCGTCCTCCATGCCCAGCGCGATGGCCGGGAAGGTGTCGGTGATCAGGTTGATCCAGAGGATGTGCACGGGCTTGAGGATGGAGAAGCCCATCAGCGTGGCGGCAAACACCGCCAGCACCTCGGCCAGGTTCGCCGAAAGCAGGAACTGGATCGCCTTGCGGATGTTGTCATAGATGCGCCGGCCCTCGCCCACGGCGGAGACGATGGTGGCGAAGTTGTCGTCGGTCAGGATCATGTCGGCCACGGACTTGGTCACGTCGGTACCCGTGATGCCCATGCCCACGCCGATGTCCGCGCTCTTGATGGAGGGCGCGTCGTTGACGCCGTCGCCGGTCATGGCCGTGACCTTGCCCAGGGCCTTCCAGGCGTTGACGATGCGCACCTTGTTTTCCGGCTGAACCCGGGCATAGACGGAATAACGCTGCACGTCCCGGGCAAACACGTCGTCCGGGATGGCGTCCAGCTCAGCGCCGGTGATGGCCATCTGGCCGGGCTCCAGGATGCCCAGATCCCGGGCGATGGCCGTCGCCGTGTCCTTGTGGTCCCCGGTGATCATGATCGGGCGGATACCGGCGCTGCGGCACTTGCCGATGGCGTCCTTCACCTCGGGACGGATGGGGTCGATCATGCCGCACATGCCGATCCAGGTCATGCCCTGCTCCCAATCCGCCGGCGCGTTGGAGCCCGGCCGCTCGTCATAGATGCGCTGGGCGGCGGCCAGCACGCGAAGCGCCTGGTCGGCCATGGCCTTGTTTTCGGACAGGATCTGACCGCGCTGCAGCTCGGTCATCTGAACGGCCTTGCCGTCCTGCCAGATGTGGGTACAGCGGCGCAGCACCTCGTCCGGGGCGCCCTTGGTGAACTGTATGAAGCCATGTCCGGCTTTGGCCCGGTGCAGCGTGGACATCATCTTGCGCAGGGAGTCGAAGGGCGCCTCGTCCACCCGGGGCAGGTCCTCGCTGAGCTGATGCTTGGGCATGCCGCTCTGGTTCGCGCAGTTGACCAGCGCGCATTCCGTGGCCTCGCCCACCGCTTCCCCGTTCTCAAGCTCCGCGTCGGAGCACAGCGCCATGGCGGTCATCAGCAGCATCTCGTCCCCGGCGATCTTCCGGACCACCGTCATCTTATTCTGGGTCAGCGTGCCGGTCTTGTCCGAGCAGATGATCTGCGTGCAGCCCAGGGTCTCCACCGCCGTGAGCTTGCGGATGATGGCGTGGTTTTTGCTCATCTTGGTCACGCCGATGGACAGCAGGATCGTCACCACCGCGCTCAGGCCCTCGGGGATCGCCGCGACGGCCAGCGAAACGGCGACCATGAAGGTGTCCAGCACCGCCTTGCCCCCGCTGCGCACCAGATTGACGATGAACACAAAGGCGCAGATCACCAGGATCATGAACGACAGCTTGCGGGACAGCTCGTTCAGCTTCACCTGCAGCGGCGTCTCCTTGTCCTTGGCGCTGGCCAGCTGGTCGGCGATGGCGCCCATCTCCGTGTCCATGCCGGTCCCGGTGACCACGGCGTGGCCCCGGCCATAGGTGACGATGGAGCCCATGTACACCATGTTCTTCCGGTCTCCCAGGGAGACGTCCCCGTTGTCCGCGACCGCCAGCGCCTCGCTCTGCTTCTCCACGTCGGTGGACTCGCCCGTCAGGGCGGCCTCCTGGGTCTTCATGGAGGCGCACTCCACGATGCGGGCGTCCGCGGGCACGGCATCGCCGGCCTCCAGGATCAGCAGGTCGCCCATGACCACCTCGTCGGCCCGAACGGTCTTCTGGTGGCCGTCGCGGATGACCTTCGCCGTGGCGGCGGCGATCTGCTGCAGCGCCTCGATGGCGGCTTCCGCTTTGCTCTCCTGGTAGACGCCCAGGCAGGCGTTGATCAGCACCACCGCCAGGATGATTACCGTGTCCGTCAGGCTCTCGCCGGCGTACAGCGCAGTGATGGCGCTGACCACCGCGGCCACGATCAGCACGATGGTCATGGGGTCCTTCAGCTCCCCCAGGAATTTGACGAGTAAGCTGTCCTTCTTACCCTCTTTCAGCTTGTTCGGGCCGTTTTGCGTCAACCGCGCGGCGGCTTCCGCGTCGGTCAGGCCCGTCATCGACGAGCCTGTTTCTGCAAAAACGGCTTCTTTCTCCTCAAGATAGGGCTTCATGATTGGCCGACCTCCTTACCTCCCAGGGACATACGGAAACCGGCATGGAAAGATGCCGCCTTCCGCCGCTGACCATTATACCATGATTGTCGGCGTCATTGCCTTCGGCAGCCGCCGACCCGGCCAACCGCCCTTCGGGCCGGTTGCCTAATCATTATACCATGATTTTGTTCAATCTACAACTATTCAAAATGCCGTATTTTCAAGGGCTGTTGAACTCATAGACCATCAGAAAACACGGTTAGAACCCATAGGTTACCCCCTCTGCCGTTCGTCCCGAATCTCCTTCGCATGGGCCAGGTGGATTCCGATGTGGCCGATCCCGAGGATGACCGTCGAGACGATCATCGGGATGTTCCGCCCGTAGACGCCCAGCAGGAAGAATGCCGAGACCGGCAGCGTCGCCCCGGCCACCGGGATTCCCGCAAGGCCGCTGTAAAAATCCGCCATGGTCTTTTCGCTCCGGAAATACCGAATCCAGAAAACCTCATACAGGACCATGAGGATGAACGAAACCACCAGCCACACGGACCAGGCCGTCCAGGGCCGCAGGTTGAAGTCCGCGAAGATGAGCGCTACGGTGCTGACGAGCACTTCGCCTGTCCTTTCAAACGCCAGAAGACCTTTGCTCTCGTTCGCGACGTATCGGTCGTAATCCCGGGGCTTGTTCTTTGTCCACATCAGGTTCGGCGCCATCAGCATCACCAGATAGATGAGTCCGACATATGAAAAACCAAAGCGCATTCTGTCATGCCTCCCCGTTGACCGCCTGTAAAAGCCTTCGGAAGCTCTCCTCAAACCGCCGGTCATCCCCGTCGGTACGCTTCGCCGGGCCCTTCAAATGGTTCTTTCTTTTGCGCCGCGCGACCTTTGCCATGTGGCGCTCCATCAGCAGACCATCAATACGCCTTCGGCGCATTTGCTGCTGCAGCGTTGTGCCGCTTTGGTCGACGCAGGTCCGGCGGCTTCTCGGCATGTGGCTGCCTGTCGCCGTGCCGTCCGTCCTGAAGACACTGTATACAGGTACGTTTGCCGCCCGCACGTCACGCGGCGTTCGCCAGCTCCAGCCCGGATTCCGCGTAGTATTCGTCCAGCAGCTCGAACAGCCGCCGGGCAATTTCGGCATAATCCCCGGCGTTCAGGTTGGCCAGGGAGACGCGCACGGTGCCGTCAGGCGCGCTGAACCCGGGGCCGTACATCAGCACCACGCCCTTGCGCCCAGCCAGGTCATTCAGGAAGTCGATCTCCGTCTTTTCCGTTTTAAGCCACTCCAGGAAATCCGCGCCGTACTCCGCCTCCACCAGGGCGTACACGTCGATCAGCGTGTAATACCGGGCGTTCGAGGCGCTCTCGTCCGCCTCAAGCCCCAGCGCGTCCATCAGCGCCACATAGCGCTCGTGTACGGTGTCGTTGGCCAGGCGGATGTAGGGGTCCTCCTCACCCTTGGCCGCGTGGACCAGATGGCTCAGCGCCAGCATGTCCATGAACACCTGGCTGGGCGTGGACAGTCCGCTGGTGTGGTAGAGGCCGATGGACCGGCTGTCCGCCACCACGCGGTCCAGGAAGGGCATGTGGTCCGGGTCGGTGGTGACGATGGCATACTCGTCCCGCAGATAGGCTTTATCATCCTCCGGCAGCTCGCTCAGCAGCCGGTCGCAGACGTTGTCCTCGTTCATGGCGATCAGGCCGATGCGCCAGCCCGTGACGCCGTAGAGCTTGGAGAAGGAGTACACCAGTATGGTGTTGTACGGCAGCGCCGCGTAGACCGTCCTGAAATCCTCGGCGAAAGTGCCGTACACGTCGTCGGTGAGGATGATCAGGTCCGGGTTTTTCTCCACCACCTGCTCAAGGCGCTTCAGCGTGTTCTCCGACAGCGCGTGGGAGGCCGGATTCGAGGGGTTCACCAGGAAGAACGCCTTTACCGACGGGTCCTCCAGCTTGGCGATTTCCTCCTCCGCGATGTCCCAGTTGTCCTCCGCGGTGCTGGACACGTCGATGGACACCAGCCCGTAATCCTTCACCGAGGGGATCTGCATGTAGGGCGTGAAGATCGGCGTAGCGATGGCGATCTGATCCCCCGGCTTCAGCAGGCGGTTGTGGCTGAACGCCTCAAAGATGTACACCATGGCCGCGCTGCCGCCCTCTGTGGGGAAGACGCCCGTCTGATCGGCCAGCTCCGCGCCGTCGTACAGCGTGGCCTGCAGAAAGGCGTTCAGTATCGCCTCGGTGTTGGACAGGCAGCGGCTGGGCGAGGGGTAGTAGTCGCCAATGACCGCGTCCACCAGCTCCTTGAGCAGGCCGTCCTTGTCCAGCCCAAGGGTGTTCACGCAGTAGTCCACCGCGTCGATCAGGAAGGCGTCCGTGGCGTCCTTCGGGTCCATCGCTTCGTCGAAGCGCTCCCCAATGCCGTCCTGCTTCGCCTGTCCCGCCATGCCGCCTTCGCGCATGGTCAGCTCGCACTCCCCGATGGCATAGTTCATGAACCGGGTGTAGGCGTAGCGCGCCTCGGCGTTGATCCAGTTGGGGTTGCCGCGCCCGGCGTCCAGCACGGGATAGCCGGCCTCGTTCTTCTTGGCCAGCTGGCGTTGTTCGGCGGTGATCTCAAAGGCGCCGATCTCCTTCTCCAGCTGCGCCTGGGCCTCCTGGTCGGCGTGAGCCGCCGCGCAGAGCAGCATGCAAAGTGCCAGGATCAGACAAATCATTCGCTTCATTTTTCCTTTTTCCTTTCTCTGTTTTGTTGCGGTACCTGGAAGCGGAGTACAAGGCATTTGAACAGGAAGCGGGGAACCTCGCGGCCAGGGCGACCGCAGGCACCTGCTGCGGGAACAGACTGAATATGCGCATGTATCAGCTGAACGAGGCCTGCAATGACAGATAAACACAGAATGAAACCAGTTGCTAAAACAGCCATGCTGCTCATTTACTAACTGGAAACCTATTATATCTCGAACAGTATTTCCCACGATTATATACCCCTCATGATTTAGGTAACCACTGATTAAATCGAGTTAGGGAGGTAAATTGAGAGAGAAAGCGAGA
>CAMVBO010000147.1 GCA_947165745.1 uncultured Clostridia bacterium
ATGGGCTGATCGTCGCGACCGCGACGGGCTCGACCGCCTATTCGCTGTCTGCCGGTGGACCTGTGGTGTTGCCCGGGCTGGACTGCTTTGTGATGACGCCCATCTGCCCCCATACGCTGAACGCAAGGCCTGTCGTGGTTCCTGCCGACGCGCACATCACCGTGCGCGTCAAGGATGAACCCCAGGGAGACGTGCAGGCGGTGCTGGATGGCAGGCGCGTATTGATAATGGATCGGCTTAAACCGGAATTCACCATATGCCGCTCTCCCAGGCAGGCGCGTTTTGTGCGCTTTCACGAGAAGAATTACTTTGGCTTGCTCCACAGCAAGCTGTCCGAATGGACCCACTGAATATCCCGGAGCGGTCGAGCGGAACGGACGTTTCGTCAGCCCTCGCGTGAATCCCCACAATCAAATGACTGGGAGGCTTCAAAGGCATGAAGAGCGCGCGCCATAATCTGATATTGGAAATCATTGAGACCAAGGATATAGAGACCCAGGAGGAGCTCGCGGAGGAGCTTAAGAATCGCGGCGTGAGGGTGACCCAGGCCACCGTCTCCCGCGACATCAAGGAACTGCGCCTTCTGAAGGTGCTGTCCGAGCATGGCGGCTACAAGTATGCCACCGTGGAGCGGGCGGAGAAGGGCATGAACGATCGCTTTGCCCGTATTCTCGCGGAATCCATCGTGAACGTCGATTCCGTGAACAACCTGATCGTCGTCAACACCCTCACCGCCAGCGCCAACGCGGCGGGCGAGGCCATTGATTCCATGAAGTGGAGCGAGGTCATGGGGACGATCGCCGGCGACAACACGCTGTTGATCATCACGCGCTCGGAAGAGGCAGCCCAGGCCCTGATGGTGAAGTTCAACGCTCTGCTGAACGATTGATCGGAGACAGGCATGTTACTGGAGCTAACAATTAAAAATATCGCCCTCATTGAATCGCTGCGCGTGGAATTTGCGCAGGGATTCAATGTGCTTACGGGCGAAACCGGCGCCGGCAAGTCCATCGTGGTGGACAGCATCAACCTGGCCCTCGGCGGACGCGCGGACCGGGACCTGATCCGCACGGGCGCGGAGAAGGCCTCGGTACAGGCGCTATTTGATATTTCGAACAATCCCGGGGCGCTGGATTTCATCCGCAAACAGGACATCGACGCAGAGGACGGCATCATCGCCATTCGACGGGAATTGAGCCGCGAGGGGCGGAACATTTGCCGCGTGCAGGATGTCGTGGTGCCGCTTTCCGCCCTCAAGCAGCTGACCACCCAATTGATGGACATTCACGGTCAGCACGAGCACCAGGCGCTGATGAACCCGGCCAGGCACCTGGAATTCCTGGACGCATTCGGCGGAGTATCTCACGCAAAGGCGCTCGCCAAGGTGCAGGAACGCCATGCCGCTCGGGGCAAGATCGCCTCCCAACTAAAGGGGCTGATGAACGACGTGTCCGAAAAGGACCGGCTGTTCGACATGCTGTCCTTCCAGGCGCAGGAGATCGCGGCTGCAAAGCTGAAGAGCGGCGAGGAGGAGAAGCTGAAAAAGAAGCTCTCCGTCCTCGAAAACGCCGAGAAGATACGCCAGGGCGTGGAAGCGGCCTACACGCTGGTCTATCAGGGCGACGGACGCACGCCCAGCGCCCAGGAGGGCCTGCTGCGCTCGGCGGAGGCCATGGATCGCATCGCCACCCTGGACGAGCGCTACGGCGCGCTGGCAGGGCGGCTGCGCGAGCTGTACTATGGCGCCCAGGATGTGGGCTATGAGCTGCAATCGCTGATGGATGATCTGGACTTCGAGCCGGAGCTTTTGGACAAGATCGCGGGCAGGCTGGATCTGATCGGACGCCTGGAGCGCAAATACGGGCCCACGCTCGAAGAAGTGATCGCCTTTGGGCAGTCGGCGGAGGCGCGATTGAACGAGCTCAAACGGGGGGATGAATCCATCGCGGAGCTCAAAAAGCAATACAAAGAAGCCGACGCCAGGCTGCGGGAAGCCTGCGCCGAGCTGTCTGATCTGCGCAAGGTTTCCGCGGAAAAGCTGGCCGGTGCGATTTGCGAACAGCTCAAGGACCTGGGCATGGGCAAGACCCGCTTTGAAGTCAGAATCGAACCGGAGCCCAAGCCGACTTCCTGCGGCATGGACCGAGTGGAGTTCATGATCTCGCCAAACCCCGGCGAGCCGTTAAAGCCCCTGGCAAACATCGCCTCTGGCGGCGAGATCTCCCGCGTGATGCTGGCGTTCAAGGCCATATCCGTGGACGTGGAGGGCGTGGACGCCATGGTGTTTGACGAGATTGACACCGGCGTATCCGGCAGGATGGCTCAGGTGGTGGGCGAGAAGATGTGCCTGATCGCCAAAAAACGCCAGGTGCTGAGCATCACCCACCTGCCGCAGATCGCCGCGCTGGGCGACGCCCACTTCCTGGTGGAGAAGATCGCCGGAGAGGACCGCACAGACACCCATGTGCGCCTGTTGGACGATGAAGGCCGGGTGCACGAGCTGGCGCGCCTCGTCGGCGGCGCAGAGGAAACTCAGAGCAGCCTCAGCCACGCGGCGAACATGCTCAGGGACGCGGCGGAGCGAAAAAAAACGCTGTAAATATGTCGAAACAAAAGATCCTTCACTCTCGATCAGTATGACGGCCATGAAGCTTGTCAGTCTGAACGAAAGTGAAGGATATTTATATGGAATTCAGTCGTATTGACGCGCCTATTCCTTGGCCTCGATCATCCCGGAGTTGATGTAGTGGGCCAGGATATCTACGATACGGGCGTTTTTGCCGCCCCTGGCGACGATCAAATCCGCGTATTCCACGTAATTTCGGATGTGTTTTTCATACATGGGCTTGACGGTGTCCAGATACTGGCGATATACGCTCTCGATGGTCCGGCCCCTGTCCCGCAGATCCCGCTTCACGCGGCGCAGCAGGCACACGTCCGGGTCCACTTGGATGTAGATCTTGAAATCCAGCAGGTCGCGCACCTCCGGGTCGTAAAACACATGGATGCCTTCCAGCAGCACCACGTCCGCCGGCTCAATCAGCACGCCCGGGTCGCAGCGGCGGTGCTGGGTGTAATCGTATTCCTTGGCCGTGATGGACTGGCCGGACTTGAGGCGGAGCAGGTCGTCCCGCAACACGTCGTGCTCGAAGATTTCCGGTTCGTCATAGTTGATCAGGCAGCGCTCCTCATAGCTCATGTCGGGGTGATCCTTGTAATAGGAGTCCTGCTTGATATAGACGCAAGGCTTCTCCAGCCTCGAGGCCAGCGCCTTGGCCAGCGTGGACTTGCCGCTGCCGCTGGCACCGCAGATTCCGATAATCAGCATGTCGTGTCCCCCCAAAGTGTGTTGTTTTCCATAAATAGTTTAGCACAATCCGGGGGAGATTACAATAACAACGCTGAATTATTCCGCGCCTTCAGATTCGCGCAGCAGATACTCGATAAACTGTTTGTTGCTGGGCCGCGCGGCAAACTGGCTTCGCAACGCGCCGCGCTGATAGGCGACGTCGATGGCGCTGCGCAGCGATCGCTCTACCCGGGACACGGTGGTGTCCATCTGGCGCGCCAGCTCCTGATAGAGGCCCCGGGACAGGTTGCGCAGCAGTAGTTCATCCTCCCGGGCCTTGAGCACTGACTCTACCAGGTAGGCGCTGCCGTTCAGCTTGGGGGAGATGCCGAACTCTCCCAGCAGCGCGCGGACGCCAGCCGCCCGGCGCGCGCGTTTCTCTCCGTTGTCCAATGGTTTGGGCATGGGAACCTCTGCCTCGGCGCAGTCCAGAACCAGATCCGGCAGGTTTGAATAGTCCACCGGTTTGCAGAGAAAGTAGGCCGCGCCGTAGCGATAGGCCCACTCCATGCTGGCGGTGGAGTAGAAGCGGGTGCAGATGATCACGGCGGGCGGTTTTTGCAGCTGCCGCGTTTCCCGCAGCAGGGCGATGCCGTCCAGCTCCGGCAGCTGTATGTCCGTCAACAACACGTCCGGTCGCAACCGGCGGATGTCCGCCAGAGCCCGTCTGCCGCTCGCCGCATCGCCGACAATCTCCACTTTGCGGTTGCCAGAGATGGCTCTCCTCACGCCCTGTATGAATATGGGATCGATATCTGCGATGTACAGCCGCGCCATAAATACACATCCCCATCCTTTGTATATACACCATTAGTTGTATATTACACTATAAGTCCTGTTGTTGCAATGGATTTTGGTTGACAAATCGGCTACAAGAGTATTACCATTCTATGAGAAGGGGGCAAAACCATGTGCGGCAGATATTTCATGGACGCGGACGACGTGCGCGAATACGCGGCGGACATTGCTTTTGAAAACAGGGCTTTGACCGTTGGCACGGACATCTGCCCCGGCATGGACGCGCCGGCGACTGTGAAAAGCGAAGGGCAGACGATTTCAAGACCCATGCGCTGGGGATTTGAAAAGCCCCAGGGCGGGCTGGTCATAAACGCCCGCGTGGAGACGATCGGGGAGAAGCCCATGTTTCGCGCCCTTGCGGACAATCAGCGCTGCGCGATGCCCGCCAGGCGGTATTATGAGTGGCGCCGCTCGGATCGCCAGAAGTTCGACATCGCGCTGACGGACGCCCGCCGATTTTGGCTGGCGGGGCTGTGGCGCATCGGCGAAAGCGGGCCTGAGTTCGTGGTGCTGACCCAGCCGCCGGTGGAGGCCATCGCGCCTGTACACAACCGTATGCCACTGTTGCTGCCCACGGCGGAATCCATGGCCCGGTGGCTGGCGGGGGAGACGCGCCTCTTTGAGAACAGCGCCGCCCTCAAGGTGGCGGCGGAAGGGCCTGAGCAGCTTACAATGCTGTTTTAACCGGCGTTCAGCCCCTCCATCCACTTCTCGCGCATCTGCGTCAGCGACGCGTCCGGATGCCCCTCCATCAGATCCCACAGGCCCTCGGCCAGCGGCGGCACGGCGTTCAGCGCCTGCCGCAGCGTGTTTTTGTTGTGACCCACCTCAATCAATATGGCAAACACCCCGATGTGCTGGTTATAGCGGCCGTCCTTCACCATCGTTGGCTTGCACAGTCCCGGCTGGATGGCGTTGATGCGCGTCTCCAGCGTCTTGGCAAAGGCCAGGTTCTCGGTGTAATAAGGCTTTTCGTCAAAGCCGTTTCCGTTGCCGATCAACAGCATCAGCGGCGCGAGCGCTTCGCCGTTTTCGCCGGCCACCGTGACCGCCTCTCCGTCCGTATAAGCGTCCCGGTGCAGGTCGATATATAGGTCAAAACGCTCTTTATAGCTCTCCAGCGTGACAACGGAGCGGGTATAGGCCGTGGACAGGGCGTCGCCTTCGTGGTCTGTGGTGTCGGGTACCACTGCACCGCCCTTATCGCGCAGGCGCTGCGCCAATTCCTCGCCAACGCGCACCACGCGGTGCACCGTGTCGGTGGTGCGCCCGGGC
>CAMVBO010000148.1 GCA_947165745.1 uncultured Clostridia bacterium
TCAGTCCATGCTCAGTCACGGTATCAGTGCATGATCAGCCAGGATATGCAGTCGCAGTACGGCGAGGACCTGGTGTCATACGTGGAATATGAGTTCTACGACATAGGCGGCAAGCAGCTTCCCGCAGGACTGTACACCTATCGGCTGCAGGGGTACCAGATCGACATGCTTCGCGTCTACGATTCCACCGGTGACCGCACCGTGGCCTATACCTGCAAATATATCCAGGGTCAGGGCGAAGCCACGCTGGCGGCGCTGGACGCGGCGGTTCGCAATTTTGAAGCCATGTAAGCGGCGAAGTGAAGGATGCCTGTTGACAGCGGCCTTGAGCCGCTGTCAACCTATATGGAAACATTCCGGACGCCCGCCGCAATCCGGAGGCGTTCGCAACAGGAGGTAAACCATGAACGACTATCCCTCCAGAGTCACGCTGTACGAGGACGGCGTCTATCGCTGGTCCTACGACATGGATATGTGGCGCAACCGATACCTGCTCAATCTCATCATCAGGATCCTCCTGCTCGTGATAGGCATCCCGGCGCTGTTTATGCTGGCCATGCTGTTGATGCGGCTGATTCCCCTGATGACCGAAGGCCTGCCTGTGGACAGCATCATGTTCCACATCCGCGGCGACCTTGCGGGCTTTGCCATCGTCGGCGGAATGCTTGTCGGCATGGTCCTGCTTACGCTGATCATCTACGCCATCTGCGCCGCGGCGATGCACGGCACCTGGCGCTTTTGCTTTCAGATGGACGAATCCGCCGTGGCCCTGGTGCGCGACGCGCGGAAGATGGCGGCGTTGAACACCTTTGGCGCGGCGGTCGCCGTTGTCGGCCTGCTGGCCGGCAAGCCCGGGGAGTCGCTGCGCGTGGGGAATACGCTGGCAGTGGCCAATAACACGGGCACCAGCCGCTTTGAATCCACCCGGCGGGTGAAGATTCTCCCGGAGCTCGACCTGCTGGATCTGAGCGAGTGGTTTGGCATGAACCAGATCTATGTGCCAGGGGAGGACTATACGTTCGTCAAGGACTTCATACTGGCGCGCATCCCGGAAAAAGCCCGGGAAAGATCGCTGTAAAATCCACAGGCGCTGTTGTTCGATTTGTGGACAGTTTGCTTGCTCCTGGAGATGTTGTGTGATATACTGTATCCACAGGCACGACTGCCTGTCCCGGGACGACAGCATCCTGATCGTCGCCGGGAACCGGCTGCGATCCTGAGAAACAACAGCCTGAATCTGGTGATCGGCATGGGCGCGTTCCCGATGTGCGACCCGATTGCCGGACAGCGGACAGGTCTGATGCGCGCTCTTTAAATGAAGGACCGCCTGCGCAGCGGGAAGCAATCCCAGAGAGGTACGGAACATGAGACTCAAGATGATCAACGCGGCCCTGGCCCTTCTGTCGATCGCCGCGTTGCTGGCGCATGTCGGGTATATCGTGATTAGCTACCTGACGTTTTACTACAATCCGACCGCGAAGGTGTTGACCGCGGTCCCATTCACGGTGCTGGCCTGCCTGCACGCCATATGCGGCATGACGACGGTCTTTCTCCAGTCAGACGGCACGCGGCTTGACCTCTATCCGAAGCAGAATATGAGGACCATCCTGCAAAGGACGTCTGCCGCGCTGACGCTGCCCCTCTTGATCCTGCACATCTACACCTTTGGCATGCTTCAATCCAGTGCCGAGGCGGGACAGTGGCTCTGGTTTGCGCTGCTGATGATCAGCCAGCTGCTGTTCTACGGCACGGTGCTGACGCATGTGGCCACCTCCCTGACGCGGGCGTTCATCACGCTGGGCTGGCTGGCTTCACGGGACAGGCAGAGGGCCATCGACCGGGTCGTCTATATCCTCTGCGCGGTCGCGTTCGTGGTTTCCTGCTTTGTGGTGCTTAAAACGGAACTGTCCATATTCCTCTCCGGGGGTGGCGCGGCATGAGGCATGTGCTCATCATCGGCAGCGGCATCTCCGGCATGACCTGCGCGGTGCGGTGCGCGTCCCGGGGCGTCCATGTGACGCTGGCGTCCCCGTTTCCCTCGGAGCGCTCCCAATCCGTGATGGCGGCGGGCGGCATCAATGCCGTGCTGCCCGGATTGGAAACCTGCGATACCGTGGCCAGCCACATCGAAGACACGCTGAAGGGCGGCTGCGGGCTGGGCGGCGAGAGGGCCGTGACCGGCCTGTGCGAACATGGCGGGGAGATCCTGCGCTGGCTTGAGAGCATCGGCACCGTGTTTTCTGTGGATGATGGGGGACGCCTCCAGCGCCGGGCGTTCGGCGGGCAGTCCCACAAGCGCACCTGCTACTGCGGCGCCTCCACGGGCAAGCAGATCGTGTCCGCGCTGGTGATGGAGGCGCGGCGCTATGAAGCCCTGGGCCTGATCCGGCGCAGACTGTGGTGCTGTTTCCATTCGGCGCTGATCCGGGATGGCGTCTGCCATGGCGCGATGCTGTTCGACGAGGCGGCCGGCGGGCTGGAGGCGGTGACTGCCGACGCGGTGGTGATCGCCACCGGCGGACAGAACGCCCTGTTCGGCAAGACCACGGGTTCCACCCAGTGCGACGGCTACGCGGCGGGAAAGCTGTTTATGCAGGGCGCGGAGCTTAAAAACCTGGAGTTCATACAGTTTCATCCCACCACGCTTGAGACCGCGCAGAAGCGCATGCTGATTTCAGAGGCGGCCCGGGGCGAGGGCGGCCGGCTGTTCCACAGAGTTGACGGCCAGAACGTCTACTTCATGGAGGAGAAGTATGGCCCGTCTGGCAACCTGATGACCCGGGACATCATCTCGCGGGAAATCGACGCGCTGGGGGGCGACGCCTTCCTGGACATCTCGTTCCTCGGCAAAGACGTGATCGACGAGCGCCTTCCGGAGGTGCGGGATCTTTGCGCGAAGTATGTCGGAATCGACGTGACCCACGAGCCCATTCCGGTACAGCCTTCGGCCCACTTTTTCATGGGCGGCCTGGCGGTACACCTGAACCACGAGACGAACATCCGCAACCTGTTTGCCGTGGGCGAATGCGCCTCCATGTATCACGGCGCGAACCGGCTGGGCGGGAATTCCCTGCTGGCGGCCATCTACGGCGGCAACGTGGCGGCGGATGCGATCGCGAACCGGGAGGGCGGAAGCGCCGGCCATCCTGATTTCAGCGCAGAACTGGAGCGGGAGCGGAAGCTGCTTGCCCAGCGGCGGGACACACAGAGCCAGTTTCCCGTCATGTACATACGGGATATGCTGGCCGAGACCATGCAAAAACGGTTGGGGATCGTGCGTGATGAAGCGAACCTGACTCAGGGCCTGGAGGACATCGAATATTACCTGTCGATTGCCGAACGCCTGAACTACGATTCCAGCGTGATGCCCTATTTCAACTACAGCCTGACGGCGATCCTGACGCTGGCGCGGGCGACGGTGACCTGCGCCCTGTTCCGGAAAGAGAGCCGGGGCGCGCATTTCAGGAGCGACTGCCCGGAGACGAACGAGGCCTGGCAGGCGGCGACGATCATCGCTTTCAAAGACGGGGATTTCAGCTTGCGGCTGGACGAGGAGCGTGCCTATGAGAGTTAACGTTTTGCGGCAGCAGTTTCCCGGCAGCGATCCCTACTGGGAGACCTTCGATTACGATGGCCCGGACGACAATTCCGTGGCGGGCGTGCTGGACTACCTGAATTATCACGACGACATCGTCGATATAAGCGGCAGGCGAACCACGCGCATCGGATGGGAGTGCTCGTGCCTGCAGGGCATCTGCGGCGCGTGCGCCATGGTGATCAACGGCGCGCCGGCGCTCGCCTGCGAGACGTTTGTGCGGGATATAAAGGACGCGGAAATCAGGATCCAGCCGCTTCAAAAGTTTCCCGTCATCCACGACCTGGTGGTGGACCGATCCTCCATCCACGAGAACCTGAAGCGGGCCAACGTGTGCATCGGGGAATACCAGCCCGCCGCGGACATCGACCACGCGCACCAAAGCGCCGCGGCAAAGTGCCTGAAATGCGGGCTGTGCCTGGAGGTTTGCCCGAATTACGTGAACGGCGAGACCTTCTTCGGCGCGGCCTTCGCCAACGACTGCTACCTGGTCGCGTCACGGAATCGCACGAAGGAGAAGGAGATCCTGAAAATCTACGGTGAACACTTCGGGAAGACCTGTTCCAAGTCGCTGTCCTGCATGGAGGTCTGCCCCATGAAGATCCCGACCCTGGCTTCGATGGCAAAGCTGAACCGAAAGAAACCATGATTCTTCCGGCGGTTGATGGTACATGGTAAACAGTGAACCGGAACGACGACCGGCGCCGATGGCGTATCCCGTTAAGCGGAGCGCGCCACGCGGCGCCGGCTGCTTTTTTCCTGGGGTGACCGTCCTGCCGGCTGCTCAGACGCAAACGACACAAAAACTACGCGGCGATTTTACGAAACGGCCACGGTTTGGGATGGCATAATCTGAGTTGTGTGATATACTAATAACAAGGTGTTGTGATAAAGCGATAGATGGGTGAAACCCGTCGCGCCGCGGTCACTGCCGGTAATGAACGGAAAGGAAGCTGAAAACATGAAAAAGCTGCTAAGTGCAATCCTGTGCCTGGCGCTCGTGCTGGCCTGCCTGTGCGCGGCCGTCGCCGAGGAGGGCCGGTATCTGGGCGTCATGCTGAGCACCAACGTGATGTCCCTGGACACCAATCTCGCCACCGACGGCGAGTCCTTTGAAGTCATCGCGGACTGCATCGACGGCCTGATGCAGATGGACGCGGACGGCGCGGCCATCCCCGCCATCGCCGAGAGCTATGACGTGTCCGACGACGGCACCGTCTACACCTTCCACCTGCGCGACGCCCAGTGGGCCGACGGCACGCCCGTGACCGCCGCCGACTTTGAGTTCGCCTGGAAGCGCATCGCCAAGGAAGCGGGCGAGTACGCCTACCTGCTGGATTCCAGCGTGGGCTGCGTGAAGAACGCCGACGCCATCATCTATGACGGCGCGGATCCCGAGACCCTGGGCGTGAAGGCCGAGGACGAAAAGACCTTCGTGGTGGAGCTGGAGGTTCCCGTCTCCTTCTTCCCGAGCCTGATGTATTTCCCGACCTTCTATCCCATCAACGAGGCGTTCTACTCCAGCCTGGAGGAGGGCACCTACGGTACCAGCCCGGACACCTTCCTGTCCAACGGCGCTTTCGTGTTGGAGGACTACACCCCCGGCACCGCCAGCCTGTCCCTGAAGAAGAATGACACCTACTGGGACGCCGATCGCGTGCAGCTGGCCGGCATCAAGTATCAGGTGGTGGGTTCCTCCGACAACGCCCTCAACGCCTTCCGCAACAACACCCTGGACGTGGCCACCATCACCGGCACCCAGGTGGCCGCCGCGGAAAAGGATCCCTCCCTGGCTGAAAACCTGAGCGTCACCGGC
>CAMVBO010000149.1 GCA_947165745.1 uncultured Clostridia bacterium
TCGCCCGGGCAAAGATCGGGTCCAGGGCCTCGTAGCGGCTCTTGGCGTCCAGGGCGTTCTGCAGGCGCTCGTTTTCGCGGATGGCCTCCTGGGCGCTCTGCAGCTGCAGGCTCAGCTGCTGGTTCTCCATGGACAGGGCCTCGTAATCCGCTTCCAGCTTGTCGTAGTTCCGCCAGCGCTGGGTGAACTGTCTGACGCTGTTGGTCACGCTGGTGAAGGCGCTCTGCACCCGGCTGAACAGCGAGCCGATGCCGTTTTCGGCGATGGAAATCTCGCTGGAATTGCGCAGCACCAGGAAGAACACGATGGCGGCGACCACCAGCAGCACCAGCACCGAGAACAGCACTCTGCGGCGCGCCAGCCTGGCCCGGCGCTGTTCCTGCGCCGAGCGGCGGACGCGCTTGCCCTTCGGGGCGCGCGGCTTCTTTGGAGTCTTGGTCTTTGGCATGGTTCGGATAACTCCCCTTCGGGACAATGTCAGTAATTCGGAATCAGGAATGAACAGCGAGAAGAGGACATGCGCAATTTTCATTCCTCATTCCTGATTATATCTCAATCAGGCAGCCGCTCTGCTCGAATCGGGTCATCAGCCGGTCGCTGGCGGCGATCATGCAGCAGCCCAGGGCCACGTCGTCCTGGGGCGCCTCGTCGATGGTTACGTGCAGGCCCAGCAACTCGCCCAGGCGCTCGCCCAGGCCCTCGAGCAGCGCGCCGCCGCCGGACAGGTACAGCCCCTGGGGCAGTATGTCCTCGGCCAGCTCCGCCGGGATGTTCTCGAAGGCGTCGCGTATATCCTCCACCAGCGCTTCCAGCGGGGGCTGGATGGCGTTGTGCACGTCCGCGGCGGTGATTTCCACGGTGTTGGGCTTGCCGCTGGCGGCGTCCCGGCCCCGCAGCGTCACCGTTTGGTGCAGCAGGGAGGGGGAGCGCACGGCGCTGCCCAGGTCGATCTTGAGGTCTTCCGCCGTGCGCTGGCCGATGATCAGGCCCTTTTCCCGGCGGATATAGCGCACGATGGCCTCGTCAAGGCTGGTGGAGCCGTTGCGAAGCGTGCGCGCGGCCACCACGCCGTTCATGCTGACGATGGTGATTTCGGTGGTGGAACCGCCGATGCACACCAGCAGCGAGCCCCTCGGCTCCTCGATGGGCACGCCCGCGCCGACGGCCGCCGCCACGCTTGAGCGCACCATGGCGCTGCGCCGGGCTCCGGCGGTGCGCACGGCCTCCTCCAGGGCGTTTTGCTCCACGTGGGTGCAGCCCTGGCTCATAGAGACCACCAGGCGGTTCTTCTCCAGCGCCCTGCGCTTGCCCAGGGCCTTGTCCGCCAGCCGCTGGATCAGCGCCGTGGTCAGCTCGATGTTGCCCACGGCTCCGCCCTGGATGGGGCTGATCAGCGCCACGTCCTTGGGCGTGCGGCCCAGCATCAGCCTCGCGTCCCGGCCCACGGCCAGGATCTGGTCGGTGTCCTCGCGCAGCGTCAGCACATAGCTGGGCTCCCGCAGCACGATGCCCTCGTTTTCAAGACATATCGTCACATTGGCGGAACCCAGGTCGATGCCCACGCCGCCGGTTGAAAAAACGCCCATTCAGAACCTCCGTAGATTTGACATGCCATTGCGTTCAGCGACATGACAGTTCATGTATGTAATGAGGAATTAGGAATTAATGGTGACGTATCATTATCACAATCCAAACTCATGCAGCATTTCCCCGACCTCCAGAACGGGGAAGCCGATCACGTTTTCAAGCTCTCCATCCAGCTTTGAGACGAACGCGCTCGCGCCGCCCTGGATGGCGTAAGCCCCGGCCTTGTCCATGGGCTCGCCGGTGGCGATGTAGGCGTCGATCTCCTCCGCCGACAGGGCGCGAAAGGTGACGCCGGTGCGCACGGAGCGGGTCTCCATCCTGCCGGTCTTTGCGTCCAGCACGCACACCCCGGTGAACACCTCGTGTTCCCGGTCGGAGAGGGCTGTCAGCATCCGGCGGGCGTCCGCGGCGTCCTCGGGCTTGCCCAGGGGCGCGCCGTCCAGGGACACCAGCGTGTCCGAGGCGATGATGACGCCCTCGCTGTAATGCTCGGCGGCGGCCCTCGCCTTGCGCCGGGCCAGCGTGAATACGATGTCGGAGGCGTGGCCGGTCACGTGCTCGTCCACGTCCGGCGCGCAGATCTCAAATTCGTAGCCCATCTTTTTCAGCAGCTCCCGCCGCCGGGGAGACCCGGAGGCCAGGACCAGCCGCTTTTGCGTGTTGTCAGTCATGCCTTGCCCTCGTTTGCGCATACTTCTACATTATATACCATCAAACATTATACCACACATTTTCGACGAATAAAAGCAATTCCCGGCTTTGACCGGGAATTGTCACGAACAAATTACACACAGAAAACAAACAAGCCCCCTTCCGCCCGGGACGGCGCGCCGATGCTTCCGGGCGAAGGGGGCTTTAGGACAGCCTACGCGGCGTCCTCGGCCTCGAAGCCCGCCTTCAACAGGCTGTCTATGGCCTGGATAATCTCGGGGTTGTTATATTCTTTCGAGCCGTTCATCCCGTAGATCAGCGCATAGGAGAAATTGTCGGCCAGGGTCTCCGCCGGGTCGATGACGTATTCGGTGTTGCGACCGAACACATCCCAGAAGTTGGCGGCATCGTCGGCGGTGTAGAGGGTGGACAGGTCGTCGATGGGCACCAGGCCGGTGATCGTGCAGTCGAAGAAGTTGTCTCCCGCCCGCTCAAAGTTCTTTGTGGCGGCGAATACCACCAGGCAGTCCGTCATCTTCCCGTTGATCTCGAAGGCGGCGTAGGCATTGTGGTGCTCCACGTCCGGGTTGGCAATGATCATTTCGCGGATCTCCGGGGAAACCACAAAGTCGGCGTCCGCGAACCGGTAATGCATTTCGCTGTCTTCGGCCAGGACGGCGGGGACCAGCAGGGACAGGACCAAAATCAGTACGATGGATCGCTTCATGTCCATACTCTCCTTTTTATCCTTGTTCATCAAGATGGCACAGTCCTTCATCACGCAGACGCAGCCCGACGACGCTTTCACCGTCCCAGGTGAATAGTTTTGTCAGCGCCCGCTTATCGAGGTCATAGTGATACAGCGTGCACGGCGACCACAGATTGACGTTCGTCCCGATATAGACAAAATACTCGCCTCCGGTCTGCATGACCCGGATAACCAACATCTCGTGCTCCAGCTGTTCGAGGCAACGGAGCAGGTCCAGAACGGTCTCATTCGGCTCTGTGGGATGGCCGCTTCCGTCCTCCAGGCGCGCATTGACCAGTTGGTTCCGGATCCTGTTCTGTTTTCGATCAATCCAGGTCTCAAAGCATTCCCGGGGCACCTGCCACACGACCACATCATCCGGCGCGAAGGGCTCGGCGGGCTGGATGCGCTGGCCGCTGGCCAGGGTGTACCATCGCGTTTCCGATGCCGCCTGTCCCGCTCGGGCACCTGGAAAGTCGACCAGCGTCTCGACGTCCACGATGCCCTCGACCGCAGGATCGAAGGCGCTGTAGGCGGGGTGGTTGACGCACCCGGCCAGACCTACCAGCACCGTTGCCATGAGAAGGACCGGCGCGAGCCTGCGAAGAATCATTCTCGTCATGGCTCCGCCTTCCGGTACTCCAACAGGTCTCCCGACTCCCAGCAGGATGGCCTTCAGCCACTTCGATAGCGATTGTTGGTTCATGCTAAAATCCCCCTCGATCGTTTTCAAGGGGGATTACAGCATGAACAGTATCGCATGTCAACAAAAGTTTATTGTATTTCAATAAATAAAGGCTGACATGCTGGCAGCATCACTTTTCAATCAGCTGGGTCAGCAGCGCATTGCTGCGCTTGAGGAAGTCCACCATGCGGTCGGCCACCAGGGGCTGGCGGGCCATCTCGGCCAGGTCGGCCACCTGGGCGCACACGGTCTGGGTCTTATCGTTGTCCTCGGCGCCCTGCAGCCACTTCACCAGCGGGTGCTTGTCGTTGAGCACCAGGGTGCGCTTCTCGGGCAGCTTCATGTCCGGGCCGCCCCAGCGGCTGGACATTTCGGTAAACCTGCGGTTCTGCTCGTCCACGGTGATCATGGCGATCAGCCCCTCGTCCTTGAAGGGCTTGAGCTGCACGTCCACCTGCTCGTCGGCCATGGCCTTGCGGAACAGGCCCTCCAGCTTCGCGCGCGCGTCCTCGCTGACCTCGCCCGCCTCGGTGAGGCTGTCGGCGGCGGCGTCCACCCGCTTGAAGGCCACCTTGGCGTCCCGCTCGGTGTACTCCAGGAAGCTGATGAAGTTGTTGTCGATCAGCGTGTCCAGCAGGATCACGTCCTTGCCCTGGTCGTTGTACAGCTGGATCATCTGGGCCTGGCGCTTGGCGTCGCTGGCGTAGTAGACCGTCTTGTCCTCGCCCTCGCAGTTCTTGTTCAGGTATTCATCCAGCGTGACGTACGCGTCGCCGGTGGTCTTGTAGATCAGCGCCGGCTTTACCCGCTCATAGAACTTCTCATCCTTCATGCAGCCGTACTTCACGAAGGGGTGGATGTCGTCCCAATAGCGCTGGTAGTCCTCCCGCCGGGTGTTGAATTCGCTGACGAGACGGTCGGCCACCTTGCGGGTGATGTAGGCGGCCATCTTTTTCACGTAGCCGTCGTTCTGCAGGAACGAGCGGCTCACGTTCAGCGGCAGGTCCGGGCAGTCCACGCAGCCCTTGAGCAGCAGCAGGAACTCCGGAATGACCTCCTTGATGTTGTCCGCCACGAACACCTGGTTGTTGTACAGCTTGATGACACCCTCGCTGGCGGTAAACTCGTTTTTGATGCGGGGGAAGTAGAGGATGCCCTTCAGATTGAAGGGATACTCCGCGTTCAGGTGGATCCAGAACAGCGGCTCCTCAAAGTCGTTGAACACCTTGCGGTAGAACTCCTTGTACTCCTCGTCGGTGCACTCGCTGGGCCGCTTCATCCACAGGGGATGGGTGTCGTTGATCTGTCTGGGCTCTTCCGGCTGCTTCGGCGCTTCGCCCTCCTTGGGCGCTTCGCCCTCCTTGGGCGCTTCGCCCTCCTTGGGCGCCTCCGGCGCTTTCACCTCGCTGACGAAGATGGGCACGGGCATGAACGCGCAGTGCTTTTCCAGCGTGGAGCGCAGCGTCCACAGGTTGAGGAAGTCCTTGTCCTCCTCGTCGATATACAGCGTGATGGCGGTGCCGCGCTCGGCGCGGTCGGAGGGCTCGATCTCATAGGTCATGCCATCCTCGCTGGTCCAGCGCACGGCGGGGGCGCCGGTGTAGCTCCTGGAGTCGATGACCACCTTGTCCGACACCATGAACGCGCTGTAGAAGCCCAGGCCGAAGTGGCCGATGATCCCGGCGCCTTCGCCCTTGCTGTCCTCGGTGTACTTGGTGATGAAGTCG
>CAMVBO010000150.1 GCA_947165745.1 uncultured Clostridia bacterium
CGGTGTTTTCAACGTACCAGCCGTAGATCTCAAGCATCCGCGCGGCGTCCGCCACAGTCGCGGGGCGGATCGTCACGCCCGCGTCCATACCTGCATCTCCCCCACGTTCCGGTTGGCCCAGCTGTAGTAGGGTATGAAGGCGAGCGTCACGGGAACCGCCTCGTCCGGCGCGTCGTCGCTGTAGAGCGCCTCGCCCCAGCCCGCGTCCGTCTCCCGCAGGCCCTCGCAGGAGAGCTCCACGATGCCGCCCAGCTTGTCCGGCAGCCACTGGACGTCGAAGTCCTCCGGACGCGCGGCGTTCAACCGGACAAGGTGCAGATCCGGCCCGTTGTCGGACTCCTCCAGGCAGTAGATAATCGGACCGCGGCACACGCACAGTTTGCCGGCGTCCTCCCGAACGCGGGGATTGGCCCGCACCAGCCGCACGGGCATGTCCAGCGCCAGGGACACCTCGTCCCCGTCCTCCCAGCGGCGGCGGATGTGTAAATAGCCGTCCTCCGGTTCCGCCTCGACGGCCTCGCCGTTCACATACAGCGCCCAGCGCCGGCACCAGCCGGGCACGCGCAGGTTCAGGCCGAATTCCAGCGGACGGTCGGCCTGCACGGTGAAGGCCATGTCGCCCTCCCAGGGATAGTTGGTCCGGGTGGAGAGCACCACCCGGTTCCAGTTCTTCTCGAACTGCACCGCTCCGGCGACGTACAGATGCACGAACACCTCGTCGTTTTCGGCGGTGTAGATGTAATCCTCTAGTGAGGGGATAAAACGGCAAATATTGCTCGGGCAACAGGCACAGCCAAACCACTTCTGGCGCTCGGGCTTCACATGGCGCTTGTGCTGGTCCACCTCGCAGGCGATGGGCAGCACCTCCAGCGGGTTCACGTAGAAGAAACGCTTGCCGTCCAGCTGCATGCCGCTGATGACGCCGTTGTACAGCGCCCGCTCCATGACGTCGGCATACTCCCCCTTCTTCTCCAGCGCCAGCATCCGCCGCGCGAAAAAGACCAGGCCGATGGCGGCGCAGGTTTCGCCGTAGACGGTGTCGTTGGGCAGGTCGTAATCGAAGGTGAAGGATTCCCCGTATTCTGAGGAGCCGATGGCCCCGGTGACGTACATGCGCCGCTTCACCGTGCTCTGCCACAGGCGGCGGCAGGTGTCGGCAAGGGCCTTGTCCCCCGTAGCGCGGGCCACGTCCGCCGCGCCGGAATAGAGGTACATCGCCCGCACGGCGTGGCCTACGGCGTCCTTCTGCTGCAGGAAGGGAAGGCCGGCCTGGTAGTACTGATATTGGAAGTGACTGTTCTTCCAATAGAAGCCGTTGCCGTTGATCTCGTCTTCCCGCTCGAAGTAAAGCGGGCTCTGGCCGCGCTGGCGCACGAAGTATTCCGCCAGGCGCAGGTGCTTTTCGTTGCCGGTCACGCCGTACAGGCGCATCAGGGCCATCTCGATCACCGGGTGCCCGGGATAGCCGTGCAGCTTGCCCTCCTCGGGGCCGATGACGCTGTCGATGTGGTCCACCAGGCGGATCACCGCATCCAGAAGCACCCGCTTGCCCGTGGCCTGATAGTAAGCCACGGCGGCCTCGATCATATGGCCGGCCACGTAGAGCTCGTGATGGTCCTTCAGGTTTGTCCAGCGCTTCTCCAGGCCATTGATGATGTAATAGGTATCCATGTAGCCGTCGGGCTGCTGGGCGTCCACCACGTCCCGGATCGCGCCGTCCGCGATGGCCTCCAGCGCCGGGTCCGGATGCCAGCGAAGGCTGTAGGCCACGCCCTCCAGCCATTTGGCCACGTCGCTGTCCTGGAACCAGAAGCCGTGGAATTCCCCCGCCTCTTTGCCGGCGGCAATGCGGAAATTCCGCATGCAGCGGCTGGGCTCCGCGTCCTCAATCTCGTCGTTCAGGGCGCGCCACTGATAGGGTATGCCCTCCCGCACCACGGTATCGCGGAAGGCGGACCAAAAGCCCTTGCCGATTCTCGCGCCATACAGGGTCTCGCCGCAACCTGCCATGTGTATGCCTCCAGTCGGATTTTGATGTATGCAGTATACACCATACAATGGGAACTTGTAAAGGCAAAACCGGGGCGGGACGCGTAATAAACGGATGTGAAATGATTGAAAAAGACGACAAATTGCGATATGATAGGAATGATATAACACGCATGGGGAGAACGCGCGATGAAGCGATGTCTTTTGACCATTTTGCTGGCGTTGGTGATGGCGCTGCCGGGTCTTTCGGAGAGCCAGGATCGGGAGGTTGAGACCCCTCCCGGGGAACTGGAGGAATTTGACCTCGACGCGCAGGCGCCTGCCCGGGATGGCAGTCCGGAAGCCATGGCGGAGTCGACGCCCCTGCCCACGCTGGCGCCCGGATCTATCAACTACCCTGACAGCAAGCTGAACTTTGAGGGAGAGATCTGGGCGATACTCACCCGCCGCTGGGGGCTCAACGAATACCAGGCGGCGGGGCTGATGAGCAGCCTCTACGCCGAGAGTGCCTTTTGCCCCTACAACGTCCAGAATCACAAGGGCATGGACAACCGGAAGAGCTATCGCTTTCGCAGCGGCGACGGGGTGGGCTTCGGGCTGTGCCAGTGGACCAACCCAGCGCGCAAATCCGCGCTTCGGCGCTATGCTGCGGAATGCGGCGATGCAAACCTGGTTTGGGATTTCGACATCCAGATGGCCTACATGCGAAATGAGATCGACCTCAAGGCGCTCGGGGGGGCGCAGACGCTGTACGACGCCACGGAATGGGCGGTGCTGACCTTTGAGCGGCCCGACCAGCGTTATGAAAACTCCTGGCCCGGCAATCGATATGAGATCGCCTTGCAGATCTTTCAAAACCACACCGGCGCTGCCTACGAGGAGCCTGAGCGCCTGTTTGACGTGGTGGCTTCGGATGGTACGGACGCCACGGAGGGGTTCATACTCTTTGAAGATGGCGAGCTGATCGTGACCAGCAACTACTACTGGCGCCTCGAAAAAGCGCCTGCGTGGCTTGAGATCACGTGTCCGGCGCTCTACGACCCGGAGAAATGGGAGCCTTGCGCCTGCGGCTATTCCGGCACGACGCGGCTTCGGCTGAATACGCTGTTTCCGCCGCTGTTTCCGGATGCGGAACTGCGGTTTATGATCTATCGTGGCAATGGCGAAAGGGTGCGCGTGCCGTTGGTCTATACAGGCAAGGGCTTTGATGAGTGGCTGATGGACAAGCGGCGTCAGGTTTCGGAGATGATCGGTCGGTTTGCTATGGACAAATCGTAGTCTTTATGTTAAAATACAGATAAGTACATAACATTTTGCCCGAGAGGAGACGGGATACCCATGAAAAAGAAACTGATCATTGCAGGCGTGATCCTCCTGGTCATCGCGGTGATTGCGGGCGTGATCTACTGGGAGATGACCCATGGCAACCGCCGGCTGATCGACACCCAGTATCGCTTTGACCGCGCCATCGTGGCCCTGCCCAATGGCGAGGTGGTGGAGGGAAAGGTCAGCTCATGGCTTGACTTCGGGGATTCCGATGTGGTGCAGGTCACCATCGCCGGCAAGACCTATCTGACCCACTACTCCAACGTGTGCCTCATCAACGATTGAACCGCGCCGGGGCAATCCCGGACAATATAGAATTCATTTAAGGAGAGAGAGCCTATGTCTGTCAACGCGCAGCGCAAAATCGCCTTTATCGGCTCGGAGAGCTATCCCTTCGTGAAGACCGGCGGCCTGGGCGACGTGATGTACGCCCTGCCACGCGCCCTGATCCGCCAGGGCTGCGAAGTTCGGGTCATCATGCCCTACTACAACTGCATCCCCCAGAAGTTCAAGGACAAGGTGAACTTCAAGGGCTCGTTTATGATGGACCTTTGCCAGGACGGCCGCGCCTTCTTTGTGGGCATCATGGAGACGGAGCTGGACGGCGTGATCTACGACTTCATCGAGAACCGGGAGTTCTTCGACTGGGGCAATCCATACACCGGCCTGTGGGAGGACATTCCCAAGTTCTGCTACTTCTCCAAGGCGGCGCTGAGCGCGCTGAACTTCCTGGCATGGGTGCCGGACGTCATTCACTGCCACGACTGGCAGGCGGCGCTGGTGCCGGTCTACCTGCACACCCGCTTCGCCCCCACCCCGGTGGGCAGCGCCCGCAGCATACTGACCATCCACAACCTGCGCTTCCAGGGCATTTGCAGTATCGGGCATCTGAAGTACTGGACGGGCCTGCCGGACTACCTGTTCGACTATCCGGTGTTCAAGCAGAACGACGACGAGGCCAACATGTTCAAGGGCGGCCTGGCCTACGCCGACCGCGTGACCACCGTGTCGGACACCTATGCCCAGGAGATCCAGACCACGTTCTACGGCGAGGGTCTGGACGGGCATCTGCGCTATCACAAGGACAAGCTGCACGGCATCGTGAACGGCATCGACGTGGACATCTGGAACAGCGCCACGGACGAGCTGCTGCCCGCGCCCTATGACGCCGGGAATGTGCTTGAGAAAAAGCCGGAGAACAAGCTGGCGCTGCAGGAAAAGCTGGGTCTTGACGAGGATTCCGGCAAATTTGTGCTCGGCCTGGTTTCGAGGCTGACCGACCAGAAGGGCCTGGACCTGGTGAACGCGGTGTTTGAGGAGCTTCTGGATGATGACACCCAGGTGGTCATCCTGGGCACCGGCGACCCCCGCTATGAGGGCGCGTTCCGGTATTACGAGAGCCAGAACAAGGGCAGCGTCTGCGCCTACATCCAGTACAACGAGGCGCTGGCCCACCAGATCTACGCCAGCAGCGACGCGCTGATGGTGCCCAGCCTGTTCGAGCCCTGCGGATTGACCCAGCTGATCGCCATGCGCTACGGCACCATCCCCGTCGTTCGGGAGACCGGCGGCCTGAAGGACACCGTGGAGCCCTACAACGAGTACACCAATGAGGGCAACGGCTTCACCTTCGACCGCTACGAGGCGGATCTGCTGCTGGACGCGGTGCAGCGCGCCAAGGCGCTGTACCTGGAGAACCGGGAGCGCTGGAACGAAATGGTGCTTCGGGATATGGCCAAGGACGTGTCCTGGGAGAAATCTGCCGAGGAATACCTGGCCCTGTACGACGAGCTGGGCGCGGCCAACTGACAATATGATATACAAGGCAGGGGCGCCATTGCGGCGCCCCTGCGGCGTATACGGGAGTGTTATTTGATTTCGCTCAGATCGTAGGGCGTGTTCTGGTAGACGAAGTAGTTCAGCCAGTTGGAGTACAGCAGGTTGGCGTGCGCCCGCCAGGTGACCCTCGGCGGCCGGGTATCGTCGTCGTAGGGATAGTAGTTCTCCGGCACGTCGATGGGCAGGCCGAGA
>CAMVBO010000151.1 GCA_947165745.1 uncultured Clostridia bacterium
CGGCGCTGGTCTACGGCCAGATGAACGAGCCGCCGGGAGCCCGTATGCGCGTGGCTCTGTCGGGCCTGACCATGGCGGAATACTTCCGCGACCGCGAGAACCAGGACGTGCTGCTGTTTATCGACAACATCTTTAGATTTACCCAGGCCGGCTCCGAGGTGTCGGCCCTGCTGGGCCGCATGCCCAGCGCCGTGGGCTACCAGCCCACCCTGGCCACCGAGATGGGCGCCCTGCAGGAGCGCATCACCTCCACCAAGAAGGGCTCCATCACCTCCGTCCAGGCGGTCTATGTGCCCGCTGACGATCTGACAGACCCTGCCCCGGCCACCACCTTCGCGCACCTGGACGCCACCACGGTTCTGAGCCGCTCCATCGCGTCCCTGGGTATCTATCCCGCCGTGGACCCGCTGGACTCCACCAGCCGCATCCTCACGCCGGAGATCGTGGGCCGGGAGCACTACGACGTGGCCCGCAAGGTGCAGAGCATCCTCCAGCGCTACAAGGAGCTGCAGGACATCATCGCCATCATGGGCATGGACGAGCTTTCCGACGAAGACAAGCTGATCGTGTCCCGTGCCAGAAAGGTGCAGCGCTTCCTGAGCCAGCCCTTCCACGTGGCCGAGCAGTTCACCGGCATGGAGGGCCGCTACGTGCCCCTGAAGGAGACCATTCGCGGCTTCCGCGAGATCATCGATGGCCTGCACGACGACCTGCCCGAGAGCGCGTTCCTGTTCGTGGGCTCCATCGACGAGGCCGTTGAAAAGGCGAAAAGGGGAGAGTAATCCATGGCGCTGATTCACCTGACGGTCGTCACCCCACAGGGCAAGTTCTATGACGACGACGCCCAGCGCGTGATGGTGCGCACCACCGGCGGCGACGTGGCCATCCTGCCGCACCACATCGACTATTCCGCCTCCCTGGGCGAGGGCGAAGCCCGCGTCACCGACGCGGAGGGCAACGTTCGCCGCGCGCGGGTGAGCGGCGGGCTCCTGCATGTGGCCAGCGACCAGGTGCACGTGATCACCCAGCAGTTCGAGTGGGTGGAATAATAACCAATCAAAACCCCGGCGGCCCGGACATATGTCCGGGCCGCCATATATTTGTACCGGTTTGTTCAAATCCTTCGGATTGCTTCAAAGCGATTGGCCATGTATAATGATACCATCGACAATGGAAACATCTGCCATAAATGGCGGATTCTTCCAAACGATCTCCGGCGAGGCCCTGCGGTCTCCGCCGGACCGCGCGACGCCCGCATGCGGCGGGCCGTCCGCTGATCGGGACAACCCAAGAGCATAGCGACACAATCGGCCCGGTGATGCAACAAAAAGGCGTTTGTGCGCGTCTGATGTATGCATCAAACGAGCCGGAGGGATCGGAATGAAGCAATTTAAGATCATACTGTCCGTGCTGCTGCTGATTGCCCTGGCCGCCATCGCGGCGGGCTTTGGCAGCGCTGAAGATACCAAAGAAGCGTGGCAGGCGGATATCCTGAAGCTGATGAAGCCGGAGAACGCCCCCAGGAGCACCAGTATCCATTACGACCTCAAGCTGCCGGAGGGCGCGGAGGTGACGCGCAAGAGCGTGAACCAGGAGCTGGTCAGCACCAAGGGGGACGTGTTGAACGTTGAGTTCCGCTTCGTGCTGAACGGCCTGACCCTGGGCGACGGCCAGTGGGCCACGATCGACGAATGGCTCAAGGGCCTGGTGCTGGGCGCGGTGCAGAATGTGCGCGCAGACGCCGAGTCGCTGGCCAACGTGGTGGCGGAGAGCTATCGCGCCAAGCGCGCGGCGGCCCAGCCGGGGGAGACCGGCATGCCGGTGTGGGCCAGCGAGGGTCTTCTGCTGGAGGACGTGATCGCCACCGTGCCCTACTATCCGGAACTCAGCCTTGACGTGAACGGTTCCGCCACCCAGCGGCTCCAGCAAAAGCTGATCCAGCTGGGCTATCTGGACGGCAGGGCCGACGGCTTCTACGGCGAAAAGACCCAGGAGGCGGTCAGGCAGCTGGAGGGCTATGTGAGGGAGTTGGAGCAGGATGTGATCGACAACCTGCCCACGCCGTCGCCCACGCCCACCCTGGCGCCCACGCCCACCCCTGTGCCCACGCCCACACCCCAGCCGAACACCATCGCGCTGGCGGCGGTCACGCCCCTGCCCACGGCTCAACCCACGCCCACGCCCGAGCCCATGCCCACCCCGGCGCCCACGCCCATGACCCCCGTGGACGGCGTGGCGGACGGCATGCTGCAGGCCTATCTGTTCAGCGACGACTTCCAGGTCTGCCGGGGCGATCTGCGCACCGGGGACGAGGGCGGCGCGGTTCAGCGGGTGCAGACGCGCCTTTCGCAGCTGGGCTACACCACAGATCCTGCCGACGGCAGCTTTGGCGGCGGTACCGCCCGCGCTGCGCATTTTCCAGTATTACAGCGGCCTGGATCAGACCGGTATCGCGGACGCGGCCACCCAGCGGCGGCTGTTTGCCGCGGACGCCGCGGCGCCGGACAACGCCATGCTGACGGTGGGTTCCAGCGGAGACGCCGTATCGAAGCTGCAAAAGCGCCTGCGCGTGCTGGGCTTTGCGTCCATCGCCGTGGACGGCGGCTTTGGCAGCTCCACCAAGTCCGGCGTGGAGAACCTACAAACCTATATGCGCGAGATGGAGGAGGACGCGGTCGCGGCTTCCACCGCAAGCGAGCTGACCGTGGAGGTCAACGGCGTGGCGGACCCGCTGCTGCTGGACGACTTCTACTCCGACAGCTTCCCGGCCATCCCTGCCGCCATGCAAAACGGCTCGACCGGCAGAGATGTCGTCAGGCTGCAGCGAAGGCTTACGACGCTGGAATACTACACCAGCGTGCTGGATGGGCAGTATGGCTCGGGGACGACCGAGGCGGTCTCCGAGTTCCAGAAGCGCAACGGCCTGGAGGAAACCGGCATCGCCGATCATACCACCCTGGCCACGCTGTTTGACGAGAACGCGAAGAAGGCGCTGAAGCCCTATGTGCTGAAGGTCAGCACCGCCGATCAGCGGGTGTATGCCTACGCGCCGGACGCCAACGGCGAGTACACCCAGCTGGTGCGCACGATGAAGTGCTCCACCGGCCGGAAATCCACGCCCACGCCCACCGGCACTTTCCAGGACAGCACCTGTCCCGGCGCGCGCTGGCACTACTTCACCAAGTTCCACTGCTGGGCCCAGTACGCCTTCTATATCCAGGGCGACATCATGTTCCACTCGGTGCTGTATAACAGCAAGGGCGGAAAGGTGACACAGAGTTCCGTCAACCACCTGGGCAGCAAGGCCTCCCACGGCTGCGTGCGCCTGAGCGTGGAGGATGCCAAGTGGATCTGGAGCAACTGCCCTGCGAAGACCAAGGTGATCGTGTACTGATCAATCGAAACCAAAACAAAGCGGAGCGACGTATCGTCGCTCCGCTTTGTTGTCCGCCCTTGTCAGTCCCGCTCCACCAGCTCGCAGGATTTCACCATGTAGCGCATCATGCTTTCCATTGCGGTGTAATCCTCGTAAGTGGCGCAGAAGTGGAACACATACACCACGCGGCCCACGGACGTGCCGATGATAAAGCCCTTCACCTCGTTCTCGCCGGAATAGGCCAGGTAGGTGTTGCTCATGGCGCGCTTGCCCAGGAAGGTCTCGCCGCCGTTGGCCGTGCCGGCCTGGAAGGTGGCGGCGTCATATTGCTTGTGGACCAGCCGCATGTAGTTGCTCAGCTGCTCGATCATGACCTCGTCGTCAGGGGTATGCACCAGCCGCTTGGCGGTGATGGCCACGCGGGCGGGGAAGTCGCCCTTTTCCACCTTCTCCCGGAAGCAGATGGTGTAAATGCCGGGCAGATTCTCCCAATGGGAGGGATAATTGAACGTAAAGCCCAGGGAGGTGTCCGTCAGCGCCGAGTATTGATAGGTGTTGGTGTCCACCGCGGGGTGCTTGGTGGGCGCGGCTTCGCCGTCCCCTGGGCCTTCGGCGTCCGGCTGAGCGGCCGCCTCCGGCTCCGCGACGTCTTCACCGATGCCCTCCAGCATGTTGTCGATGCTGAAATACTCGTCGTCCTCCGACGCCGTGGCACCCTCCGCGGGCACGACGGGCTCCAGCGTGGGCATCTCCTCCAGCGCCGCGCTTTGATCTTCCTCGCCGTGATAGCCCTCGTCAGGGGTCTGTGTAACCTCCGGCGCGCCGGGCATGAACGCGTCCTGGGTCGCGCCTTCCGGGGCTTTGTCGCCCTTTTTGCAGCCGCACAGCGCCAGCGTGCACAGCGCGACAATCAGCGCCAGGCTCAATAGCTTCTTCAAATTGGTTTCCTCCGATGTAAACTTGGCTTTTATCGCTTCGTGTCGCCGTGCAGCGCGATCTGCTCGTTCAGCAGGTCGATGTCGCCGCAGCCGTGGCTGATCATGATGTCGCCCGGCTGCCAGTGCTCGCGCAGCCAGGCCTCGGTGCCGTCGAAGGTGTGGGTGACCACGGCATCCACGCCGCGCGCGCGCAGCGGTTCAAGCAGCATTTCGGATCTGATGTCGCCGGGGTCCGCCTCCCGCGCACCCATGATGTCGGTAATCAGCAGCTTGTCCGCCTGGTCAAAGGTCTCCACAAACTGGTCAAACAGCGTCTTGGTGCGGGAATAGGTGTGGGGCTGCCACACGCTCCAAAGCGTCTTATGGGGCTGCAGCGCGGCGATCTTCAGCGCGTTCTTGATCTCGGCGGGGTTGTGGCCGTAGTCGGTGTAGCACTTCACGCCGTCGGTGACGCTGGTCAGCTCAAAGCGTCGGTGCGCGCCGATGAAATTGGAAAGCGCCTCGGCCACCCTTGCCATGTCCAGACCACGAATATGGGCGGCGCAGATCACGGCCAGCGCATCCAGCATATTCGCCTCGCTGGACACGTTCAGGTGGAAATCGCCCAGCGCTTCGCCGTCCAGCATCGCGGTGAAGGAAGCGCGGCCCAGCTCGTCATAGGTCAGGTTCGCCGGGCGCAGCATGCAGCCCTCGCCCAGGCCGTAGGTCATGTGGTTGCAATCGGCGTTCAGGCATACCCGCCGGGCGCGCTCGTCGTCGCCCCAGGCGATGCACCAGCCGTCCTTCGGCACGATGGCCGCGAACTTCACAAAGGCCGCCTCGATGTCGTCGATGTCCTTGTAGAAGTCCAGGTGATCCTCGTCGATGTTCAGTATGATGGCCACGGTGGGCTTGAAGTGCAGGAAGCTGGCGTTGTACTCGCAGGCCTCGCAGATGAAGTCGTGGTCGCCGCCCACGCGGGTGGAACCGCCGATGAAATCCAGCTCGCCGCCGATGTGGATGGTGGGATCGGCTCCCGCCTGCATG